>NZ_CP159822.1:720000-1020000 GCF_047727625.1 Candidatus Pelagibacter sp. Uisw_099_02
TAAATGAAGATAGACCAAAAAAAATGGAATGGTTAATTTGTCTTCCAAAAAATTGAGATGAAAATAAATTCTTTAAAAAACTTAATTAAAAAAATATTTATTTCCCATAAATTAACCAAAAATCATGCAAGTATTTGTGCTGAAGCATTAATTAATGCTGAATTAGTTGGTGCGCCTTCTCATGGTTTATCTAGATTAAAAATGTACTGTGACCGTATTTCTAAAAAAATAATTAATCCTAAGGCTAAAATAAAGGTTAAAAAAATTTCTCAATCAATTGCTCACGTTGATGCTAATAATAGTATTGGTTTTGTTGCAGCAGATACTGCTATTAAGACAGCAATAGGTAATGCTAAGAAAACTGGTATTGGCTTAGTTGCAGTTAAAAATAGTGGTCATTATGGTTTGTCTGGTTATTATGCAGAGCAAGCAGTTAAAAAAGGTTTAATGGTTATGGTATTTACTAATGCACCTCCAGCAGTTGCTCCTCATGGAGCTTTAAAAAGTTTATTTGGTACAAACCCTATTTGTTTTGGAACTCCAACAGGATCTAAAGTTCCTTTTATTTTAGATACTTCAATATCAATGATTAATAGAGGAAAAATTAGAGTTGCCGCAAGAGAAGGAACAAAAATTCCCGAAGGTGTTGCTTTAGATAAATTTGGTAAACCGACTACTGATCCAAAAAAAGCATTGGAAGGTGTTCAATTACCAATAGCTGGTTTTAGAGGTTCAGGATTAGCTTGGATGGTTGATATTTTAAGTGGAGTGTTAACAGGTGGTAATCATGCGGGTAGAGTTAAAGATCCATTCACTGATTTTAGTGGTCCACAAAATATTGGTCATCTATTTTTTGTTTTAAAACCTAATTTGTTCGTAGGTAATTCTTTTAATAAAAGAATAAAAGACAATATCAAAACAATTAAAAAACTTCCCAAAATAAAAGGTGTTAAAGAAATTCTTTATCCAGGACAAAGTAAGTTCAATAGATTTAGAAATAACCTTAAAAAAGAAATTACTATTTCTAAAGCTGTTCTAAAAGACTTAGAATATTTACAAAATATTTAGCTAACGAACTGTTCTTGAGAATTTAATAAGATCATTTATTAGAAGGTCTGGTTCCTCAAGAGCAGCAAAGTGACCTCCCCTTGGCATTACTGTCCATTGAGTAATGTTAAAAATTCTATCTACATAAGATTTTGGAGGCCACTCAGACATTTCAGCTGGAAAAATTGCTGCAGCTGTTGGTATTTCTATTTTTTTAAAGTCATTAGGAAAAAAACGTCCTCCCTCTTCTCTTCTTCCATAATAAATCCAAGAAGCTGTATTAAAAGTTTTTGTAACTATATAAACCATAATATTTGCTAACAAAGTGTCCTTTGAATAAGCACTTTCAATATCACCATCTTTTAAATCAGACCAAGAATACATCTTTTCAATAATCCATGCTGCAATACCAACAGGACTATCCATCATTCCATAACTTAATGTTTGTGGTTTTGTTGCTTGTTGAGTTCTATAGCCATCTTGCATAATTTGATCTTTATCAAATCGATCTTGCCATTCTTGTTCTTCTTTTGATTGTGTTCCATCTGGATGACGCATTGTTAAACAATTAATATGTATTGCCTTACATGATTTTGAATGATCATAACCAATCCAATTAGCAATAGTTGCTCCCCAATCTCCGCCTTGTGCCATGTAATTTTTATACTCAAGGTTTTTTGTCATTAGTTCATTTAATATCTCAGCTATTTTTCTTGGACCAATTGGCTTAGATGGTCTACCTGAAAATCCAAAGCCAGGTAAAGAAGGCACAATGACATCAAATGCATCCTCAATGTTTCCACCAAATTTTTCTGGATGTGCAAGTTTTTCAATTATATGTAAAAACTCTAAAACTGATCCAGGCCATCCATGCATAAGGAGTAATGGAGTTGGGTTAGAGCCACTACCCTTTTCATGAATAAAATGCATTTCCATGCCCTCTACAGTAGTTGTAAAATTTGAAAATTTATTTATTTCTGCCTCATGTTTTCTCCAATCAAAATATTTGATCCAATAACTGGTGATCTCTTTCATATAATCAAGGTTACTTCCATAATTCCAGCCACCATCGTCTGGCATTTCATGCCATGGGTAATTCTTTACCTTAATATAAATTTCTTGAAGTGTTTTATCAGGAATATTTAGTTTAAAGGGCTTAATCATTATTAATTTACAGTATATACTTTTTAAAAATTCAGACTAAATATACCTCATGCTTTCAAATAAAGAAATTGTTTGTCCTAATAACTTGTTAGATCAAGCTCATAAAAAAAAAGGTGTTAATGCTGCAATTGTAAATGCAGGCCTTCCTTTACCTATGCTTTCAGTTCAAGATGCTGTTAAAGAAAACTTAATTAAACCTATTTTTATAGGGGATAAAAAAGAAATTCTTAAATGTGCTGAGGATTTGAAATGGGACATCTCTTCGTATGAGATAATTCATGAACCTATAGAAAACAATACAGCAGCAATAGCCGCCAAACTTGCTAAACAAGATAAAGTAAAGATTATTGTAAAAGGTCATATCCATACTGATGTTTTAATGAAAGAAGTTTTAAAAAGAGAATATGATTTACTTGGAAAAACTAGACTTAGCCACATATGGCATATGACAAATACTAAAGATGACAAGCCTCTTATAATTACTGATGGTGCTTTAAATGTTTTACCTAATATAAAAACAAAAATGCATATCTTAAGAAATGTAATTAATTTTTCAAATCGTATAGGAATTGAAAGACCAAAAGTTGCAGTCCTATCAGCGACAGAAGAAATTTTAGATAGTGTGCCAAGCTCTATTGAAGCAGATGAGATTACAAAGCTTGCAAAAAAAGATGATTTAAATGCTGATGTTTTTGGTCCCTTAGCATTTGATAATAGTATTTCAAAAAAATCTGCTGCAATAAAGGGTGTTAAAAATATTGTAGCTGGTGATGCAGACATATTACTAGTTCCAAGTGTTGAGACTGGCAATAGTTTAGTTAAAATGATGATTTACTTTATGGGAGCTTGTGCGGCTGGTGTTGTAGTGGGTGGTAAAGTTCCAATAGTAATTACTAGTAGATCTGATGAAGCACAAGCTAGATTGGCCTCTATTGCAGCTGCTGTTGTTGCTTTAGACTAATTCTTCATTGAAATAACCACATTAATGTTTTAAATAAAGCTTCAAAAATTAGATAAGGAAACAATGGCTATAACATATTTAAAAAAATCACCTAAGACATCATCAACAGACGACACTAAAACAACTGTAATTGTTCAAGATTTATTAAAAAATATTGAAACTACTAAAGAACAAGGCTGTATCGATCTTACAAAAAAATTTGACAAGTACGATGGTGATATTATTGTTTCTAAAGAAAGAATTGAAGAAATTAAAAAAACATTAGATCAAAAAACAAAAGATGATGTTCAATTTTCATACGAAAGAGTTAGAAAATTTGCCGAAGCACAATTAAAAAACTATGGTCAAGACTTTGAGGTTGAACTCTCAGATGGATTGTTTGCTGGTCAAAAGTTGATACCAGTTAACACAGCTGGATGTTATGTACCAGGAGGTCGTTATGCACATATTGCATCAGCTGTTATGAGTGTAACTACAGCTAAAGTTGCAGGTGTAAAGAATGTTATTGCCTGTAGCCCTCCAAAAGAAGGTGTGGGTGCTCATCCAACAATTATTTATACAGCTGACCTATGTGGTGCTGATGTAATTTTAAATTTAGGTGGTGTTCCAGCAATTGCAGCAATGACTAATGGTTTATTCAATAACCCTGCAGCTGATATTATTGTTGGTCCAGGAAACCAGTTTGTAGCAGAGGCTAAAAGAATTTTATTTGGAAAAGTGGGTATTGACCTGTTTGCAGGCCCTACTGAGATTGGAATTATTGCTGACGCTAAAGCTGATCCTGAGATAGTAGCTGTAGATTTAGTTGGTCAAGCTGAACATGGTTATAACTCACCTTGTTGGTTATATACCACAAATAAAGAACTTGCTGAAAAAGTAATGAAAAGAGTTCCAGAATTAATTGCTGAGTTGCCAGAAGTTCCAAGAACAAACGCAGATGCTGCTTGGAGAGATTATGGCGAAGTTATTCTTTGTGACACTGATGAAGAAATGGCAACTATTAGTGATGAGTATGCTCCTGAGCACTTAGAAGTTCAGACAGAAAATTTAGAGTGGTTTCATAAAAGACTTACAAACTATGGTTCTTTATTTATTGGTGAAGAAACAACTGTTGCTTATGGTGATAAATGTTCAGGAACTAACCATATACTTCCAACTAAAGGTGCAGGAAGATACACTGGTGGATTATTTGTCGGTAAGTTTGTTAAAACTTTAAGTTTTCAAAGAATGACAAAAGAGTCTACTGAGTTGGTTGGTGCTGCAGCAGCAAGAATTTCTAGATACGAAGGAATGGAAGCTCACGCAAGAACAGGTGACGTTAGACTCAAAAAGTACGGTTATTCTAACTAAACTTAAATAATTTCCATTAGTACTGTTAAAGCCAACATAGACATGAAAAGAATTATCAAATAATTGATTCTTTTCCATACTTTTGCACTCTTAAGATATTTAGAAAAATACTTTGAAAGATATCCTAGTATATAAAAAAATAGTAATGAAGCAATAGCTGCTCCTGCACCAAAGTAATACTTATCAACTTGACTAAGGTTTTTGGAAAAATTTCCTAGGAAAAATACAGTGTCTGAATAAACGTGAGGATTTAGAAAAGTAAAACCTAAAGTTTTAAGTAAAATACTAGGTAAATTATTAGTTTTATTGTCTATATTAAATGAAGCATCTGAAACCTTAGTTCTAATTTTTCCCCAGATAAAATGTAATAAAAATATTAAGAGTAAAATATTAAAAATTAACTCAACTGTTGGGGTAAAATAATTATCTAAATATTGAAATAAAAAAATTCCTAAAAAAATTAATATTAAATCAGATATTGAACAAATTAGACAAACAAGAAATATATATTGTTTTTTTAATCCTTGCTCTATGACAAATATATTTTGAGCACCTATTGCTAGAATTAAACTTAATCCAGTTAAAAAACCTAATATTAAATAATCCATTAAGTTTTATTAAACTCTTTTTTTACCCTGAACAACCCTATCAAGTATCAATGCAACAAATAAAATAGCTATACCTGCAAGTATACCTTGACCAACATTAGCATATTGTAATGCTTCAAGAACATCTTGGCCTAAACCTTTTGCACCTATTAAAGATGCTACAACTACCATAGCTAAACTTAACATTACTGTTTGATTCACACCTGCTAAAATTGATGGTGTGGCTAGTGGTAGATCTACTTTTCTTAATAAATACCATTTAGTTGCACCGTATGCGATAGCTGCTTCTCGAATTGTTTCTGGTACTCCACGTAACCCTAAGACTGTAAGCCTTACAACTGGTGTGCCACCAAAAATCATTGTAATGATTACTGCCGCAACCTTTCCGGTTCCAAAAAATGCTATTACTGGAATCATAAATACAAAAGCTGGCATTGTTTGCATGAAATCCATTATCGGTCTAATTAATGAATAAAATCTTTGTCGTCTTGCACAGAAAATTCCAAGCGGAATACCTATTGCTATACTTAAAATTGCAGCAGTTCCTAATAAGGCAAGTGTTGTCATTGCTTTAACCCAAAAACCTAAAAAACCCATATAACATAAAAATCCTGTTGAATAAATTGCAGCTCTTGGCCCTGCTGATAAGCCTGTTAAAGTGACAATTGCAGTTATAATTACAATCCAGGGAGTTTTAACAAACAATAATTCTAAGAAATCTAATACGGACCTAATACCAATTGTTATAGCAGTAAAAATTAAATCTCCTTTAACAACTGCATAATCAAAAATAATTTCTATCCATTTAATTGAGAATAGTCTTATCTCAGGATGGGTTGGAAATGTATCCATTACCTGAAGTAAGCCCGGGAAACTATAATGGATAACTGTAAAAATCATTATAATAGAGGTAAATATACTACTGTAAATATAATTTTTCATCTGCATCCCTGGATGAATAGATTTATCGGATAACCATTCAGAATATTTCTTTTCTAAAATTGAATTCGCCAAAACACCTTGAACAATCTTAACTGCTATCAATAAAATAAAACCAAAAATTGCAATCCATATTGCTGATGCTTCTACTCTCGTAATTTCATCTAGATAACCTTGCATAGCATCCTCTAAAGATTTTATATTTCTTTTAAACACATCAATTTTATCTGGATTATTTTCTATCGCTGCTTCTAATTGTTTATTCCTAAATGCTATAGTGCCTTTAACTTGCTCAACTTTAGCAATGGCATCTGACGTAATATTGCCAAATAAACCTCTGATTATTTGTACTACTGAAAAAGTTTCAATAATTAAAAAAGCTAAAGTCCAATTCCAAACATTGCGCATTCCAAACCAAATTGGCCCAAATATGAATGCAAATAAATTAAATGAAAATGAGTAAGTAGGTTTGCTACCAATTTTTTTAAACTCTTTAATATAATAGTCTGGATTACTTTTTACAAAGTCAGTAATCAGTTCATTTCTAGAAGGATTTCTGATTGCTTTATTCTCCATCACTACCCTCTACAACTGCCTTAAGCAAATCTGCCTGAGTTATTATACCAATGTTTTTATTTTGATTATTGATCACTAATATTGGTTCATCTTTAATGGAAGATTTTTCTATTAATTTATTTAATAAAATATTTTCATGAACACTTTCTAAATTTTTACCTATCAATCCAAATTCCTTCTCAAATTTTTCTACAGGCTGCATGATAGATTTAGCTTGAACAATCTTTAATCTTGATATTCCCTTAACAAAGTCAGCCACATAATCATCTGTTGGTTTCATGACTATTTCTTCTGGTGTTCCTATTTGGATAACCTTTCCATCTCTCATTATTGCAATTCTATGACCTACTCTTACTGCTTCATCTAAGTCATGAGTTATAAATACTGTTGTCTTTTTCATTTGTTTTGAAAGTTTGATAAATTCTGCTTGAAGCTGTCTTCTAATTAGTGGGTCTAGTGCACTAAATGGTTCATCCATTAATAAAACATCAGGATCCGCTGCTAAAGCTCTTGCCAATCCTACTCTTTGTTGCATTCCACCTGATAGTTCATGAGCAAATTTATTTCCCCACCCCTGAAGCTCTACGATATCTAAAATTTTATTAGCAGCATCCAATCTATCATTTTTACTGATACCTCTTATTTCAAGTGGCATTGCTATATTGTCTAATACTGATCTGTGAGGCATTAAAGCGAAGTTCTGAAAAACCATACCAATCTTTTTATTCCTTAGATCTTGCAAACTTTTTGTATCAAACTTCATTACATCTGCATTATTGATCAAAATTTGACCTGAAGTTGGTTCTAATAATCTATTGATATGTCTTACTAAAGTAGATTTACCACTTCCAGAAAGACCCATTACACAAAAAATCTCTCCTTTTTTAACGTTAAAAGAGACGTCAGATACACCAATTACTGAATTATATTTTTCTAAAGCTTCTTGTTTTGAAATATTTTCATTTTGAATGGCATTTAATGCTTCTTTGGAATTATTACCAAATATCTTCCAAACATTTTTTATTTCAATAGCTGAGTCCATTAGATCCGTTCGAAAATTTAATAATTTTTTTTAAGAGAAATACCCGGCAACAAATAAAGCTGCCGGGTAAAAATTTAACTTAACTTAAAGTCCTAACCAACCATCAACTTTAGATTTATTGTTTTTCATCCATGTTCTAGCAACATCAGCTGGTTGTTTTTTTTCAACTGAAATTTGGTAGGCCATTAATGAAACATCATCTGCTGATAATTGAAAATTCTTAAAGAAATCAACAATTGCTGGAGATTTTGCTTCTAAAGAAGTACCCCAACCAATCTGAATTTGCTTAAGAGCATCTTTTGATGCAACATAAGATTTTTTGTACCAGTCAGCATCTTCTTTAGGTTGAACCATTTTATATTTAGCTTTATCAAATTTAGGTTCTGTCAACATTACAACATCAGCCATTCCCCAAATCGCATGTGGCTTGTAACAATAAAATGCATAGCCTTCACCTTTTTTAATTGAGTCAAGTACTCTTGCATTTTTTACAGCTTCAGCAGCTCTAATAGGTTCAATACCCGCATCATATAAACCATAATCTCTAAGTTTAACTTGGTTTACATTTGCAGAAGCCCAACCATCAGCACCAATCCAAAACTCACCTTTACCATTTCCATCACTGTCCATTGCTTTAACAACTTCTGGTCTAGCCAAATCTTCAATTGCTGTAATATTCATTTTTTTAGCAAATTGTTGAGACACACAATATCCTTGGTTTCCCTCATAAGGTTTTGAACTTAACTTAAGAGTTCCTTTAGGAACTAGATCGTTAGTATAAGCCTGTTGATTAGGTAACCAGATATCAGGGTGAACTTCTATTTCACCTTTACTTCTATCAATTGCACCATAGATCGCAGTATTGTTTCCTGGAACTAATTCTGCTTCTCCACCCATCTTATCATTAACAACTGCTGCTAATAAATTTGCAATAGCTGTTGCACCTGTCCAACCTGGATCTCCTATTTTAACTTTCTCAGCAAATGTTGAAAAAGTAGCAAATAAAGAAATTAAACCAGCTACAATTGTAGTTTTTATTATTTTCATTATATCCCTCTCGATTAATTTAAAAAATCAAGCATAACTTAAAACTTTTGAGCAAGTCAAAGAAAATTAGTTATTTATTATGATTGGTATAATTGAATTTTAAGAGTGACTTATCCAGATAGTCTTAGTTTGAAGGTATTGATCTAACGCTTCTGTACCTTGATCTCTACTTAATGAGCCAGACTGTCTGTATCCACCAAAAGGTGTTTTAATATCACCCTCAGAAAAAGTATTAACTGAAACAGTTCCACATGGAAGGCTTTTAGCCATATGAAAAGCTCTATCAATATCTTGAGTAAAAACACTTGCGTGCAATCCATACTTGGAATTACTTGCAATTTTTAAAGCCTCTTCATCACTATTAATTGTAAGAACTCCTAGAACTGGTCCAAAAATTTCTTCTTGAGCGATTGTCATATTTTCTTTTAAATCATCAAAAAGAGTTGGTTTTGCAAAAAAACCTTTTTGATCACCGCTCGAAACACCACCAAACAATAGTTTAGCTCCTTCATCAATTCCTTTTTGAATATAACCATCAACTGTTGCTAAATGTTTTTTAGAAATCATTGATCCCATATTACTTTCTGGATCTAATGGATCTCCAGCTTTAAGAGCTTTTACTTTTTTTGAAACTTTTTCTAAAAATTCATCTTTAACTTTGCTATGAATTATTTGTCTCATATTTGCTGAACAATTTTGTCCACCATTCCAAAAAGCAGAATTAATAGCATTATCAATTAAATCATCTGTAATCTTTGCATCTTCTAAAACTATGAACGGACTTTTACCACCCATCTCTAAACCAATTGTTTTTAAATTACTTTCGCCAGAGTATTTCATGAACAGTCCACCAACTTCTGTTGAACCAGTAAATGAAACCGCATCAACATCATTGTGTCGACCAAGTGCTTCGCCCACATCTCCGAAGCCAGGTACTATATTTAAAACTCCATCTGGAATTCCTGCTTCTTTTGCAATTTGAGCAACTCTAATTGCAGTTAAAGGAGTATCTTCTGCTGGCTTAATTATAACTGAACAACCTGCAGCTAATGCTGGTGCCATTTTCCATACAGCCATCATTAAAGGGAAGTTCCATGGAACAACACCTGCAACAACACCAATTGGTTCTTTAACAATTAAACTAGTTAACGAAGGTTCCGTTGGTCCAACTTTACCAAATACTTTATCTATTAATTCTCCATACCACTGAAAATGCATTGGAGCATCATTTGCAACCTCATTAATACAATCTCCAATTAACTTTCCTGTATCGATACATTCAAGAACTGAATTTTCCTCTCCAGTTTGTCTTAATAATTCTGCAAATTTAAGCAAAACATCTTTTCTAAATTCTGGAGATGTTCTAGACCAAACGCCACTATTAAAAGCTTTTCTTGAAACTTTTACTGCAAGGTCTACATCTTTATGGTTACATTTTGCAACAGAGCAAAGAGTTTCACCAGTTGCAGGATTTATATTTTCAAACTTTTGACCATCAATAGCATCAACATATTTACCATCAATAAAAGCTCTGCCTTCAAACTTAATCTTGCTTGCTATAGATTTATAGTCAGAAGCCATTAATCTGCATTTTCAGTTAATGTTTTAATCTCTAAAATGTTTTCGTTAGGGTCTTTTACAAAGAAAGTTTCTTGCTCGTATTTAGTGCCTTTAAATCTTAAATAAGGTTCATCATAATATTTAGCACCATTATCTTTTAATCTTTGTTTAAGAGCATTAAAATCTTTTCTAGATAAATGAACACCGAAATGTGGGACAGAAACATTACCCATATCGACATCATGTCTTTCACTGTCCATCTTATGCTCACTTGCATGAAGAGTTAATTCATTTCCCCAAAAATCAACATCAGCCCACTCTTGTGCAGAATTATCTAATCTACAGCCTAACGTCTCGCTATAAAATTTTTTTGCTACTTCTAGATCTCCACATGGTACTGCTAAATGAAAGCAATTAGTGTTTTTGTACATAAGTTTCTCCTCTTTAAAATCGTTATATAGTGACTATATAGTTCAATATAAATTTTTAATCAATAAAAGCTAACTTCATGAATAACTTTTTACAATCTATAATTGATAGAGATCCTGCGGCAAAATCTAAGTTAAGTTTAATTTTAACTTATCCTGGTGTTAAAGCAGTTTTTTTCCATAAAATTGCTAATTTTTTTCACCTTGCTAAGTTTTATCTTGTTGCAAGAATAATTTCACAACTATCAAGATTTTTAACTGGAATTGAAATTCATCCTGGTGCTAAGATTGGAAGAAATTTATTTATTGATCATGGTATGGGTGTTGTAATAGGTGAAACATCTGAAATTGGAAATAATGTAACTATCTACCATATGGCAACATTGGGTGGGATTGCTCCAAGTATTAATTCAAATAATCAAAGACAAGTTAAAAGACATCCAACATTAGATGATTGTGTCGTAGTTGGTTCTGGTGCTCAAATATTAGGACCTGTAATGATTGGTGCAAATGCTAAAATTGGTGCTAATGCAGTTGTTACAAAAGATGTTCCTAAAAATGCAGTAATGATTGGAATACCTGCTAAAAATGTTGGAACAGCTACTGAAGAATTTAAACCTTATGCCGTAGAAGAGGTAGATAAAGATATTTCAAAATAATGAAAAATATTCAAAACAATTTTATTTCTGGAATTGGTAACACTCCTTTAATCAAACTTAGAGCTGCATCGGAGATTACAGGATGTAATATTTATGGTAAAGCTGAATTCATGAACCCAGGTGGCTCTGTAAAAGATAGAGCTGCACTTGCTTTAATTAAAGATGCTGAGAGTAAAAAACTAATTTCTAAAGGTGGAACAATAGTTGAAGGGACAGCTGGTAATACTGGTATCGGCTTATGTCTACTTGGTAATTCGCTTGGTTATAAAACAATCATAGTAATGAATGATAACCAAACTCAAGAAAAGAAAGATTTACTTAGAAATATTGGTGCTGATCTAAGATTAGTTCCAGCTAAACCTTATAAAGATGATGCAAACTTTGTAAAAGTTGCAGCAAAACTTGCTGATGAGTTAAGACCATCAAATAATAATGGAGTTGTTTGGGCTAACCAATTTGACAACGTTGCTAATGCTAAGGGCCATTATGAAACAACAGGTAAAGAAATCTGGGAACAAACCGAAGGTAACGTTGATGGCTTTGTATGTTCATCTGGAACTGGTGGAACAATTTCTGGAGTAAGTAACGCTCTTAAAGAAAAGAATAAGGATATTAAAATATTTTTATCCGATCCTAAAGGCTCTGCTCTTTATAATTATATAAAAAATGGTGAATTAAAATCTGAAAGTGGATCAATTACTGAAGGTATTGGCTCAAGCAGAATAACAAAGAATTTTGAAAATGCTAAAATAGATGACGCCTACTCTATTGATGACCATGAGGCACTTCCTATACTTTATGATTTAATTGAAAATGAAGGTTTAAGCCTTGGTACTAGCTGTGGAATTAATATTGCTGGTGCGATTAGAATGGGTAAAGAACTGGGTCCTGGAAAAACTATCGTTACAATTCTTTGTGATAAAAGTGAAAAGTACGCTACTAAAATGTTTAATAAAAAATTTCTTGAAGAAAAAGGTTTGCCTTTTCCTAGCTGGCTTTAATAAATATAAATTTTATCAGCTAATCCATAACAAAGAGCTGCACTAATGATTGTAAAAATTAAAGGAGCGATTACAGCTTCATTTGATGGTGATTTTACACCAGTCTTATCAATCTTAATCGAATAAGTATTGACAATAAAAATACACAAATTTTGAACAAAAACTAAATTGAAAAATGCCCAAGTATCCTCAACACCATTGGGTCTTACAAACATGATATATACTGCCATCAGGAAAGTACCTAAAAATATAGCACCAATCATTCTCATGGTTGCTGTAGCAGTTTCATTTATTTGAAATTTATTTCTAAATTTTTGGTTTCCAATAATCATTTGATAAGCGTAAAAACCTAAGCCTAAAAAATGAATTGAGAATAAAATTAAGTAAAAAATACCATTAAATTTTTCAATCATAAGTTTAATCTTTAATTAAATTTATAATACAGGATTTTTATTAAATAATTATAGGCTTTATGCGCACAGTAAATTTATACAAGAAATAGTTGTATAAAGTTTTTTGCATACCTGGTGACAATAAATACCATTTTAAAATAAATTAAAATTTATTAATTTAGAATAATAATAACTAACAAGTGAGATTAATATAATGCAAGCAATATATACCAGAACAATGAGAATAACGGATGATGGTTTAGGTAAAGCTATGGAGATTTGCCAAGGTTTAGCTAAGGCAAGAAAAAAATATTTTCCTAAACACCAAATCTATTTTTCTTTTCAAGTAGGTGGTGATCCAAGAACAATACGAGAAACTCTAATTGGCACAATGTTTGAAGGAGAAAATGAAGCTGATGCAAAAATGTCAGCAGATAAAAAATATCAAAGTCTTCAAAAACAATTAAAGAAAGTTGCAGTTGAAGGAACTATTGAAGACGAAATCAGAAGTCATCTTTAGTGAATAAACTTAAAAATCAAAAAGGAGATAAAAAATGAATGCAAAAGACACAGTAAGTAAAGGTTACGATTGTTTTAGCAAAGGAGACATGGAAACATTTTTTAATGAAGTTATTCATGATGATTGCGTGTGGACTCATCCTGGTGTACCAGGCAAACATCCATTATCAGGAGTGCATAATGGTAAACAAGCTATGATAGAAGGGTTTTCAAAAATCCCAACAATGTGGGAAAACTTTCAAGTAACACCTATTGATATGATTAGTGAAGGCAACAAAGTATTTGTAAGATGTAGTGGAAAAGCAACTGGTATGGATACAATTTTTGGACATTATTTTGAAGTCACAGATGATGGCAAGATATCTGCTATGACAACTTACGATGATACTTTAACTGCTTTCAACTCAATGAAAAAATAAACAAAAAGGAGATAAAAAATGGAAAAAGAAATGTTAGTAGTGGCTAAGTTTAAAGAAGGAGAAGGTAAATTTGAAAAATTTATGGGATTTATGCAATCTCCAGAAGGATTAGCTGAAAGATCAAAAGTTGCTGTAGTAGAAAAAACTATGGCGTCAGTAACACCTGATAAAAGTGCAGTGATGTTTAAAATATTTTGTACTGATGAAGCTGCTTTAATTAAATTTATTGAAGGTACTGAAGTATCTAAACCTATCATGGATGAGGTTCTAAGTAGTTATATGATCTACGATTTAACTAAAGTTAAAGAAAGATAATATATGTCAATATTAGCAAAAATGGATGCTGCTATGACAGCTAAAGATGAAGCTGCTATGAATGAAATTTTTCATGATGATTATAAATTTACAATGCATGCATCAGGAAAAGTTATGAGAAAAGCAGATGTAATTAAATGGGCAATGAGTGGAGATATCAATAAAGATAAAATTAGAGTTCTTTTTGAGAATGATGAAATTGGTGTTGAGCACTCATTTGTAACCTTTAATGACAGTAACACAGAGGCAGTAATGGCTGTCTACAAATATCAAGATGGAAAAGTTGTTTCACTTGAAACAGGTGCTACAAAAATACCTAAATAACTGGTTGGGTCGTTTTGCACATGTAAAGTGACAATGTTGGTTATATCAAAAACTTATTATTTTCCTATTGTTTGGTTAATTAATCAAACAAAGGAAAATATGAAAAAAATAGTAATAACATTATTCTTGGTACTTTTCACAAGTTCAGTTTATGCAGGTTCTTGCCCTATGATGGCAAAAAGTATAGATGATAAAATTGCAGAAGCACAAATGCTAAGAGATCAAGGTATGGCAGCTCATGATGCTGGTGATCATGCAAAATCAGAAGAGCTATTAGGTAAAGCTATGGAGCTTTTTAAAAGTTAATAAATAATTATATAAATTTAGCGGGATTTCATTTAATGTTATTAGATGAGTCTCGCTACTTCATATGGATTTCTAATCCTAGCAGTTGTTCTAGGAGTAACTTCAAATAGTTTTGCAAAAAGTGCAGAAGGTTTTACCCTTCTCTTTCCAAGTATTATTACTGGAATTACAATCGTTTTATGTATGTATGCGTTATCTATGGTGATGAAAAATATCCCAATGGGAATAACTTATGCATCATTTGCTGGATTAACAATTATTTCAACTGTAATTGTTGGAATAATTAGATTTAATCAAATGCCAAATCTTTATTCAATAATTGGTTTGGGTTTGATTATAATAGGTGTATTGATGGTTAACTTACTTGGAAATAATTAAATCGTGATTTCAAAAAAATATTCTAATTTTCTATTCATTTTTTTTATGGGTCTTGGTATGAGTTTGTTGATGACTTTAATCATTACATTTGTGAATACTGGTTATGATGAATTTTATATCAAAAGATTTCTTAAAGCGTGGACTATAAGTTTACCAGTAGCAATGATTACAACGACTATAGTGGCTCCTATAGTGCAAAAATTTTTAGATAAAATTACTGAATAATAATATCACTAATTATGATTAACAAAAAATATTCTCAACCTCTTTTTATGATCTTTATGTCTTTTGGCATGAGTTTGATTATTGGTGTAGTTGTAACGCTAGTTCACACTGGTTTTGGTGAAGGTTTCTTTAATAGATTATTAGATGCTTTTATTTATTCATTTCCAGTAGCTGTAATTGCAGCATTTACTATGGCTCCAATTATGAGACCTCTAGTTAATAAAATCGCTTCAAAGGATTAATCTTGAAACCTTTATTTGGATATTTGTTTTTAGCTGTTGGTATTTTTGCTGGAATAGCTGCTAATAGTTTTGCAAAAATATCTGAAGGTTTCACAAAGACTTTGCCAATAATTTACATGTATCTACTAATGATGGTTTGCTTGTTTTGTATTGCAAAAGCTATGCATGCACTTCCAGTAGGCTTCGCTTATTCTACTTACAGCGGATTAACAGTTGTGGGTGTTGTAGCATTTGCTATGATTAAATATAATCAAATTCCAAATCTATATGGAATTATTGGAATTTTATTAATTATAATTGGTGTGATTATGGTTAATTACTTAGGTAAGCTTACCTAAAAAGAATTTTAAATTTTAGTGGAAAAAAGTATTATAAAGAATGTTTCTTAAATTATCGAAACATTATTACTTTGCTAGGTTGCATGCAATTAATTTATTTCACATAAAGTAAAATAAATGTTTTGAATGTAATTTTTAGAAATGATATTGTCTAAATATCAATAAAGGAGGTTGATTATGAACTTATCACCACCTGACACATAACTGGTGTGATTAAATAATCAAAGACTTAGTACGACAAAAGAAAATAAAAATCTATTATTATAGATTTTAGCGTATACCGCTGACTTACAGGGGAACTCTTTTGGAGTTTACCGAAAGGGTGACCCCCTTAAAAGATCAGTTAAAAAACAGTTGGCATATCATGATTGCCTTCATCATCTAAGGTAATATCAAATTTATCTACTACATTAGAAATATCTAGCGACGAATATAAATGTGGAAACATATTTCCATCTGATGCTTGTTCCCAAACTAAATGATCTAACTTTAAAGTATCAACCTTTAATAAAACTAAATCTTTTTGATTTTGATAAAATTTTTTAAGAGTTCCCACAACTTGATCATCACTGGAAAAATGAATGTAACCATCTTCTAAATCTTTTTTAGAACCAGTTAATTGACCTTTAGTCTTTACTTCTTGCCACTCAGATTTAGTGCATATTTTATAAACAAACTTGAAATTCATTTAAAATTTATATTATTCAGTGGAGATATTGACAATAAGAAACTTCCCTCTTTCGAGGGAAGCTAATATTAACTATCTAATAGAGAGAGAAGATAATGTTAATTTTTAAATTCTATGCGCTCCTTATAGACAGCAAATTTCAATATTAAAATGACTTATTGTCACTACAGTAATGCAAATATTGAATATCTTAATTTATCTGTTCACTTAGTGAACGTTTTACCAGGATGAGTTTGGTTGACCTAGAAACTCTATTTCCTCAGGAGTAGATTTTCTATCTAATACTATGTTTCGATGAGGGTATCTGTGAAACTTCTTAATTGCTAGTGTGTGATCTTTCCAAAATTTTTTTATAGAAACTAAATCTGGATGATCTTTTAAGTATTTATCGAGTAAATAGTAGGCCATATCATGGTCTGTTATCTCTTCACTGTGAATGAGTGGCAGTAACATAAAAAATCGTTGGTCCTGATTCATGCCATCTAAAAATCCAGCATAAACAGAATCGTTAACTATTAATCTTGCTTTATGATCTTGGTTAAAAGCTTTTGGTTCATCTCTAAACATGTTTCTTGAAAATTGATCAAATAAAATAACTAGAGCTAAAGAACCAAGGGGGCTATCTTGCCAATCATCATACTCATTTGAGCCTGCTAACTCATAATCTTTTAAAAAATTATTTTTTATTAGCACATCAAAATCTTTATGTTTTTGAAATCTTTTTTTTGGTGGAGTTTCTTTAAACCAAAAATCTAATATTTTTTTAGCTCTTGTATGCATTTATTTTGAAACAGGCTTTAATAGTTTAAGCATTTTATTATGAATAGATTGATTAGCTGAAACTAAAATACTTCCAGCATTAACTGCGTCTCTATCGTCCCAAGTTGTAACCGTGCCTCCTGCAGCTTTTATAATTGGTATCAATGGGTGGATATCCCAAATTTTATTGGTTCCTTGAAAGACAACATCAATTTTTCCTTCACATAAATGAGAGTAACTTAACGCATCTGCAGTTGGAAATTGCATTAATCTTAAAACTTTTGGTATTGTCATTTGCTGTTTAAGAGAGATCGCTCCATGAAATGCTCCTGATACTTTTATCTGATTAAATGGTATATCTTTTGAAACAGAAATTTTTCTTTTTTTACCTTTTTCAAAAACAAAAGCACTTTTGTTATTAAAATTTAAATAATATTTATTTAATATTGGAAAATTTGCTAACCCTATAACTGGATTGCCTTTATAATTTAAAGCTATCAAGTTGCTCCATGTAGGATTGCCTATCACGAACGATCTTGTACCATCGATTGGATCTATGACCCATGTAAAATCACTTGTTGATTTTTTATGTCCAAATTCTTCACCTATAACTTGGTGATTTGGAAATTTTTTTTTAATTTTCAATCTAATGAATTTTTCAAAAGCTTTGTCTGATGTGGTAACAGGGTCATACTCTTTACCATCAAGTTTATTAGATATCTTAAAGGTTTTATTAAGTTTTGAGTAATAAAATTTATTTAGGTCTTTTGCTAGGATATTTAAAAAATTAGAATATAAATTGTATTCTTTTACACTTAATAAGTTCATTGGGTTATATTTTCAATTTGCTTTTCAGCTTCTTTAATTGATTTTTCATAATCTATGGCCATTTGATCAGCAGCAATAATATTTATTTTTTTTATTCCAAAAAAATTTAAAACATGAGTTAACCAGGGTGTTAAAAAATCATCTTTGCTATTAATCTTTGTTCCTCCAGATGTAATTATGAGATAAACTTGCTTGTCCTCAAGCAAGCCTACTCTGCTACCGTCTTCGTTATATTTAAAAGTTTCTTTAACTCTTGCGGCCAAATCAGCCCAAGCTTTTAATGTTGCTGGAGGTCCAAAATTATAAATTGGGACTGAGATTATTATTGTATCGCATTCTTTAAGCTCTAAAACTAGCTTATCTGACAGCTCAAACATTTTCTTATGTTGATCGGTTTGCTCACCTTCAGGAATTTTCATTCCTGACTCGGTTAGGTTTGATATAAAAATCATTTCATCGTTAAGATCTCTATAAACAACCTCATCTTCAGGTTTTTTAATTTTGTCTAATAATCTTTTAGCTAAAGCCCTTGAGGTAGAGCCTTCTTTTCTAGCACTAGTATCAATTTGATAAATTTTCATAAATATAGATAGTTATTAACCTATTACCCAAAATTTTGCAAAAATGGTAAAGAGTTTAATAAGTAATAACCTAGGACTTGAAGTTGGTTAGTTAAAATTAGTACTCCTGTTATTAAAAGTATTACACCCCCACTTTTTGATACAAAATTAATGTTCTTTTTAAAATTTTTAGAAAACATTAAAAATCTTTGCATTAAATAACCTGATAAAATGAAAGGTATTGCTAAACCAAGTGAATAAAAACTAAGTAAGATTATTGCTTTAAATATTGTTTCCTCTGTTGAAGCTAATGCAAGAATTGATCCTAGAATTGGGCCAATACAAGGAGTCCATCCAAAACCAAAAGCCATTCCAACTATAAAAGAAAACCAAACATTATTATTCTTTTTTGTGTAAATTTTTTTTTCGAAGTTTAAAAAACTAACATCTATAATTCCAATTAATTGAAGAGAAAATATAATTATAACTAGACCTGCAATTATTCTTAAAGTTTGTGAATTTTGTAAAAGTACTTGCCCTAAGTAAGAGGCTGCTGCACCAAACATAATAAAAACAAAAGAAAAACCTAAAGTAAATAATATTAGTGGGAATATGTTTATTTTTTTATTTTCAAGTAATTCATTTAAAGATGCTCCAGAAATAAAAGAAATATAACCTGGTATCAAAGGTAAAACACAAGGTGATAGAAAACTAATTAACCCCGCTCCAAATGCAACAAATATCTCTATCATATTATCCTGTATTCTTCATTGCTGCTGATATGCCAGCAATCGAAGTCATTAAAGAATCATTAAGATATTTTTTTTTCTCTTTATTAAGTTTCTTCATATAAAGTTTTTTCATAACTGTTGCTTGAATAATATGTAAAACCTCAGAATAAATATTTCTAATGATTACTGATGACCTAAATACTTTTCTTTGTTTTAAAATTTCAATAGGTGTTATTTTTTTATTCAATTTTTTTAAATCTTCAAATTGTGCTCTAAGTTTTTCTCCAACAACCTTAAGTTTTTTATCTGCCAATTTATCCTCGTATACTTTAGAAATTTCAGGGTCTACTTTTGTTATAACCATATCAAGCATATCCATTGTTGAATAAAAAAAGGGCCAATTTTTTTCCATATCTATGAGAGTATTCTTAAAATCTTTAGTTGAAGAGTGTTTTAGTGCCTCAGGAATACCGAGCCATGCAGGTAAAAACAATCTTATCTGTGTCCACGCAAATACCCATGGTATGGCTCTTAAACTTTTAATGTTATCTACATTTTTTCTTTTGGATGGCCTTGATCCAATTGACAGTTTTCCCAATGCTTTATGAGGTGTAACTGTTTTAAAGTATCTAATAAAGTCTAATTTATTATTTATATTTCTTCTATAAGATTGAGTAGATATTTCTGACATTCTTTCTATTAAATCTTTCCATTTATTTTTTGGTTCTGGTGGTGGTTTTAAACTTGCCTGTGCTACTGCACCTATATAACTACATAAATTATATTTTGCTAAAGGTTCATATCCATATTTTTGCTGGATAACTTCACCTTGATCAGTAATTCTTATTTTTCCATTAACTGATCCTGGAGGTTGAGATCTAAGGGTTGCTTGAATTGGGCCACCACCACGACCAGCTGATCCACCACGGCCATGAAAAAAAATAATATCAATTTTATTTTTTTTACTTAATCTTAAAATTTCTTCTTGGAGTTTATACTGATGCCAACTAGCAGATAATTTGCCCGCGTCTTTACTTGAATCTGAGTATCCAATCATAATCTCTTGATAATGATTTATGTATTTTTTATACCATGATAATTTAAATAATTGGGTCATTATTGAATTTGCATTTATTAAATCATCTAATGTTTCAAAAAGAGGTACTACCCTAAGTTTATTTCTTATTTTTGCTTCTTTTTGAAGGTAGACTACAGATAATATATCTGACGCAGCTGAAGTCATTGAAATTACATATGCTCCCAAGCATTCTTTTGGTTGTTCAGCAAGAATTTTAAAAGTAGACCACACTTCTTTATTTTCTTTATTCCTAAATTGATAATTATTTATTAAATTTTTTTTACTCTTAATTTGTTTTGATAAAAAATCTAATTTCTCATCTTCACTCCAATTTAAGTAATTAGATTTATATTTTTTTTTTACAATCTCAGAAATTAGCTTTGAATGTCTTGAAGATTCTTGTCTTATATCAAGTTTTGCTAGATTAATTCCAAAACATTTTGCACGTCTCATTAAGTCTAATAAATCACCACCAGCAATATTTTCACTTTGATTTTGTTCTAACGACTCTCTTACAATTCTTAATGGTGCTAAAATTTCTTCTTTGGTTGATAAAAGTTTTTTTTGATTTAATGGTTTTTTGTCAATTAAGTGTTCTTTTATTAAGATGTGAGTTTTTCTTATTTTATCTCTTAATGGTCTTAAAAACACTCTATAAGGATCAAAAACTTTACCTGTCTTCCTTAGTATCTTTTGGGAGCAATTTGACATAGATAATGATCTTAATAACTTTGTTAACTGCTTCTCATATAATTTTGCAGCCTCCCATCTTGACAACAGTATAACCTCTTTTGTAACTTCCGAAGTTACATTTGGATTTCCATCTCTATCACCACCCATCCAAGAACCAAATTCAATAGGATTAAAATTTTTAGGCAAACTCTTTCCCATATTTTTTAAAAAAATATCATTTAACCTTCTGTAAACTTTAGGAATAGTTTCCCAAAGACTGTCTTCTATAACTGCTAAACCCCATCTTGCTTCTTCAGAGGGTGTTGGTTTGGATCTTTTAAGCTCATCTGTATTCCATATTATTGTAATTTCATCATATAATTTTCTTTCTAAAATCTTTAATTTGGATGGATATTTTTTAAGTAAATCTCTTTCCTCTAAAATTTCAGTAATTTTATGGTATTTTTGTATTAATGTTCTTCTTTTAACTTCTGTTGGGTGTGCTGTTAAAACAACACCAATATTAAGATTTTTTGCAAGATTATAAATTTTATTATTTGGAATTTTTTTATTTTTAAAAAGTTCTTCAAAGATTTCTTCAATAAAGATATTTTTATTTTTAGAATCTTTTTGATTATTTTCATATTCATCAAGTTTTCTTGATGCATCAATTGACTCTGATAGGTTTATAAAATTCATAAAATGACTAAATGCTCTTGATAGTTTAAAAATATTAATTGGACTAAGGCCATTAATTTTTTTTATTATATTTTTAAAGGGGTCTTTGGTATTTTTATTTGATAAGTTTGCTTTAGATAATAATCTTGTGTCTTCTACTAATTTAAAAAAACCAGAGCCTTCTTGTTTTTTTATTACTTTTCCTAAAATATCACCTAAATATCTAACATCATCTCTTAAAGACTTTGTTGGAATTCTTTCATAATAGAGGTCTCTTTTTATCATAACTACCTAGTAGTTATTCTAGCACAACTTTTGAATTTTGTGAGCCGAGATTTTCAACAATTAAATTCATCATATCTCCTTCTTTTAAAAAAACTGGTGGATCCATTCCCAAACCAACTCCAGGAGGAGTTCCTGTTGTAACTATATCACCAGGCATCAAAGTTATAAAACTAGAAATATGTGCTAATAAAAAATTAAAATTGAAAATCATTTGGTTTGTATTTCCTGTTTGATGTCTATTGCTATTCACATCAAGAGTTAAATTTAAATTATTAACATTTTTGATTTCATCTTTTGTGACTAAATAAGGTCCTAAAGGTCCAAATGTATCACCAGATTTTCCTTTAACCCACTGACCACCCTTTTCTTTTTGCCACTCACGCTCACTTATATCGTTACAAATACAGTATCCAAAAATATAATCTTGTGCATCTTTTTCTAAAACCCTCTTAGCTTTTTTTCCTATCACAAAGGCAATTTCAACTTCATGATCTAATTTTTTAGATCCTCGTGGAATAATTACATTATCGTTTGGTCCAACTATAGAATGAACTGACTTATTAAATAGAACTGGGTTTTCAGACGTTTTTGCACCAGTCTCTTTTGCATGTTCAGCATAATTTAAGCCAATTGCAAAAAAATTTCCTGGCTTAGAAATACAGGACCCTATTCTTTCATTTTGATTTATCTCTCCCAAACTCTTCAAATCTATTTCTTTAATATTATCTAGAGTTTCAAAGTTAATACTTTCAGGATTTAAATCTTTAATAACTGAAGATAAATTTCTATATTTTCCTTCGTTATCTAATGCTACAGGAATTTCTTGTCCTACATTTCCAATTCTTAAAAATTTCATTTTTTATTTATCTTTTCAATTGCATTATATAAAGAGCTATGATCTGTATTGCCATGCCCATCTGTTACAAGATCTTTATACATTTCTTTAACTAAACTAGAAATGGGCAAATGAATTTCAATTGCTTTTCCAGCGTTAACAATATTGGTCATATCTTTTAACTGTGTTGTAGTTTTTCCTTTTGGTGCAAAATCTTTATTAATCATTCTTTTTCCGTGTGTTTGTAATATTTTACTATCAGCCCAACCTCCTGATAAAGCCTCAATCATTTTACTTGGGTTGGTTCCAGATTTCTCACATAAAGTGATAGCTTCTGCCACTGCTCCAATGGTTACACCCACAATAATTTGATTAGCTAATTTAGATATTTGGCCAGACGATACTGGGCCTACTAATGTTGGGTTACCCATTTTTTTAAGTAGCTCATAACAATTTTTAAATGTTTCTTCGTCACCACCAACCATTATTGCTAATGTTGCCTCTTCAGCTCCTATAGTTCCACCAGAAACTGGGGCATCTAAATAATTTATTTTTTTTTCTTTTAATTTTTTTGAATACTTTATGGTCAAAACTGGATTAACCGAACTCATATCAATAACAGTGGCTCCTTCTTTTATATTAGAAATAAATTCATCACTACCCATCACTTTTTCAACAGCATCATCATCTGTAAGCATTGTGATAATTATATCTGAATTTGTGACAACATCTTTAATGGATGCAGATATTTCTGCTCCAAATTCTTTTAATCTTTCAGCTTTATCATGAGATCTATTATAGGCTTTTAAATTGTACTCAGATTTAAGAAGATTTTTGGCCATGGGTAAACCCATGAGACCCACTCCAATAAAACCAATTTGCATATGTGTTAGCCTTTAATGCCCATGTGAGTATATTTAACATTAAGGTAGTCTTTGATGGCCATTGATCCACCTTCTCTTCCATATCCACTCTGCTTTATTCCACCAAATGGTGCCTCAGCAATTGCAACAGCTCCTGTATTGACTGCTACAGATCCTGTTTCTAATCTTTCGGATGCCAGATGAGCTGTTTCCATAGAATTAGTACAAACATAACTACATAAACCAAGATCATTATCATTGGCTCTTTCAATAACTTCATCAAAAGATTTAAATGATAACATCGGAACTAATGGTCCAAATGGTTCTTGTTTCATAATGGTAAAATCATCTTTTACATCATCAAAAACTGTTGGCTCATAATAAAAACCTTTATTAAAGCCTGCTGGTCTTTTTCCACCCAATAAAACTTTAGCACCTTCTTGTTTAGTTTTTTCAACCAACTCTTCAATTTCTTCTAATCTTTTTTGAGTTGTTAATGGGCCCAGTTGAGTGTCCGGATCTATTCCATTACCAATTTTTAACTTTTTAGTTTTTTCGATAAATAAATTTATAAATTCTTCTTTTTTACTTTCATGAATATAAAATCTATTAGGAGAAATACAAACTTGTCCATTATTTCTAAATTTTGTGGCAATAGCTATATCAGCTGCTTTTTTAACATCAGCATCATCAAAAACTATAAAAGGAGAATGACCACTTAATTCCATTGTTACTCTTTGAACTTTATCTGCGGCTTGTTTTAAAATTAATTTTCCAACTCTCAAAGATCCAGTAATCGAAATCTTTTTTATTATATCTGATTGAATTAATTGAGAAGCTATAGCTGGAGGATCACCTGACAAAAGATTTACAGCTCCTGGTGGAACTCCACATTCTCTACAAATATCTACTAATTCCATTACTACACCAGGTGTAATTGTATCTGGTTTAATAATAACTGAACAACCCGCTGCAAGTGCAGTTGATATTTTTCTAGCTGCTAAAATAAGTGGAAAATTCCAAGGTGATAAGGCAGCTACAACTCCAACTGGTTGGTAATAAACATGTACTCTTGTGTCTTCAAACCTACTTTCAATAGTTTGACCAAAAATTCTCTTTGTCTCTTCAGCGTTCCATTCAAAAATATCTGCTGCTCCATTTGTTTCACCAACACCTTCGGCTAAAGGTTTTCCATTTTCTAAAGTCATCCACTTAGCTAATACGTCTTTTTTTTCTCTCATCCGATCAGCTATTTTTCTTAATATATAAGATCTATCCCACGGTGTTGTTTTTTTCCAAACCTTAAATCCTTTTTGAGCAGACTTTAGTGCTCTATCAACATCAGCAGGAGTGGCTTTTGATGCATGACCTAGAACCTCTTCTGTTGCCGGGTTAATTACTTCATAAGTTTCTTTATTTTCTGAGGGTGACCATTTACCCTCGATAAACTGTCCAAATTTTTCGTACATTATATAATTTAGCCCCTGGTTAATTATTAATATTTTAATATTTTAACAAATATTTTTTTTCATTCAATTAATAAAGATTAATTTAATAACCCTTTGAAGGATTAATTATATTTAACACTTTACTTTTTTTTAAATATTTTTGCAAATTATCTAAAAAAAAGTTAATCTTATCCATCATCTCGTCTTTGTATCCACCTCCAGTATGCTGTGTAAGTATTAGGTTTGGACAAGACCAGAGTGGGTTATTTTTCCTCAATGGTTCCTCGGCCGTAACATCTAAAATGGCCCCTTTTAAAAAATTATTTTTAAGTTTTTTTATTAAATACTTTTCATCGATTAAATTACCCCTACCAACATTAACTAAAATAGTTTTTTTTGATAAACTGCTAATCATTTTTTTATTAAAAAGCATTTTAGTTTTTGCTGTCCCAGGCAGTGCACAGATGACTATTTCTGCTTTTTTTAATTTTTTAATAAAAAATTTTTTCTTTGAATTTGAATCAATAAATGAATATTGACAATTAAATACTTTTAGATATTTTGATATTTCTTCATTTATTGATCCTTTACCAAAGAATAAAACATTTTTATTATTCAGTATTTCTAATTTGCTCCTCATTGGGTCACCAATCCATTTTTTTTCATTTTTTAATAAAGTAAATGTATTCAAACCTCTATAAAAAGAAAAAATTCCAGCCATTGTTGTTTGGGCTACTTGACAAGCAAAAAAACTTTTAAGGTTAGTAATAATTACAACTTTATCTAAAAAATTTTTTTTTACATTGGAATATTCACCAAAGCCTGTCGACTCTAATTGAAGCCATTTTATTTTGCTACTTTGTTTTACCCAGTTTGATGGAATATTTCCAAAAACAATTTCACATTTAAGAAAATTATTATCAGCAATTTCTTTAAATTTTAAGTTAGAAAAATATAAATTATGTTTTTTTAAATTATCTTTAAGAATTTTTTTTTCTAAACTTTCTAACTCACATGCAATATAAATATTCATAAATTTATATTTTAGTTTATTATTTGTGGAGGATTTAATTCTTTTATATTCATTTTTTTAACTATTCTTTCCAATAATCGTCATTTGGTTGCCCTCTATCAACGACAACACACGAATAAACTGCTTTTTTATCAAATAAAAAATCTTTTTCAATTTTATCATTCATGGTGATACCTATTCCTGAATTTTCAGGTCTTAAAAGGGTTCCATTTTTAATGACTCTTTGATCCCCAAACATTATTGGTTCAAGCTTGTACGGTATCATTGGAAATTCAACTAAATTTCCATTACATCCAAATGCAACATGGTAATTTGCCATAATTGCTACAGGTCCACCCCACGCATGTACAACGGGTGTTATTTTTTTTGTTTTTGCATGGTCAAATACTTCTCTCACCGCATGCATTCCCCCAATAACTGACGCATCTGGTTGAACAAAGTTATAAATATCTAAATTTATTCTTTCGATCATTTCTAAAGGTGTGGTTATAACTTCACCTCCACAAATATCTATATTGAGTGTTTCTTTCAATTTTTTAAACCCCTTTATATCCATAGGGCCAACCGCTTCTTCTAAAAATAAAATTTTTTCTTTAGTAAAGTTTTTTACAAAATTGACATAGTCTATTACATCCTCTGCATTTATTGGTGGGTCAGCCAGGTTTTGACACATGTCAATACCTACATCTACATCGTATTTTCTAGCTTCTTTGAGCACCCATGCAGTTCTATTAATATCACTTGGAACTGCTCTAATTTTATATTTCTTTATTCCTAGTATATTTAAAAGTTCTAACTCCTCAATAAAATGTTCTTTTGTGTCACAAATTCCTCCACTTCCATAAACTTCTATGTTTTCTTTTGAACTATTTCCAAATAATTTATATGCAGGACATTTTTGAGTTTTGGATTTTGCGTCAACTAAGGCTGTTTCAATTGCACTTGTAGTGTGTCTTGCGGCCCCTTGTAATGACCAATAATCGCAAACACTGCATAAATCTTTATATCTTCTTAAAATGTCAAATCCATCTTTTCCAATTAGGTATGGTGTACAAAGTTCAACAATGGATTTAAAAACTTGTGGCGCAAAAACTCCTAAATAACCTTCACCATAGCCCTTTACACCATTTTCCAATGTTACTTCAACTAATCCAATAGTTCTTTTTGGTCCATTAGGAAAGCACTCTAAAATTTCTGGATGTTTCTCATCACCATACTCTGCACTTAATAGAATTGTTCTTATGTTTTCAATTTTACTCATTAAAACTTTAAATGAGGAACTTTAATTTTCTTCATGTAATCAAGTGTTTTTTGTCTATATTTTTCACGCATATCCCTTGTTGGAGGCCTGCATCTACTTGAAGGAAGGCCTACTAATTCCATACAAAGTTTATCTAAATATCCATCACCAGAAGTGTAGTTAGTTTCTATTTCTACCCACAGTTTATAAAAAGGCATAGCCTCTTCAATCATCATTTTAGCAACTTCCTCAAAGTTTCTTTTATTAATTTCATTAATTAATTTTGCACCCCATTCTGGCCAAAAGTTACACATATGAACTTCAAAAGCTTTTGCATTTAATGGCTTCATTGCTGAGTAAGGAAAAAATAAATTATTATCAATTATTGTAAACCTGCTAGAATAAGTTGATGTCACATCTTCAAATTCCATTGCATCAGTTCGTGGTGTTGCCCATTTTAATCCAACAATATTTGGAAGATCTTTTATTTTTTCAATAAGTTGATTAGAAACACTAGTTGAAGTCCAAAAGGTATTATATAAAATTATACCAATTCCTTCAGCTGCACTTGATGCTGTCCTTACATATTCAATAAAATCATCTTCAGTGTGTTTGAAATAAAAAGGACAGGAAACTTGAAGGAAATCATAACCAAAATCTTTGGCTACATCTGCGAGTTTTTCTAATTCTTGGGTATTTGTTGTTTGGCCACCAAGAGCAATTGGAACTCTTCCATTTACTATTTTTGCGCTTTCTTTAGCTAATGATAACCTCTCATCAAAGCTCATTGCTGAAAAATCACCTGCAGCTCCACCAAAAAGTAGTGTACAATTCTCGTTATTTAAACCGTTTCCCAATAAAAACTCTACGTAATCTTTCAGTGCATCAAAGTTAAGAGGTAAATTTTTTATATCCTTAAAGGGTGTTGGAACGGTTACATAACAACCTTCTAATTTTTTTTTTAAATTTTCATAATCCATAATATGTTCCTTATTTGTTGATTCTTTTCATTGATATATGCCAAGGTATTAATATCTTTTCCATCATTGTAACAAAGCCAAATACCGACAAGCCTAAACAGGTTAAGAAAAATATTCCTGCAAAAGCTAAATCTGGTCTCATATTTCCTGTTACAATAGAAATATAAAAACCAAGTCCTTTATCTGATCCAATAAATTCCGCTATAGTAGCTCCAACAGTTGCGTTAATAGCTGCATATTTAAAGCCAACAAAACATTGAGGTAAAGCAGCTGGTAAACGAATTGTAAAAAAAGTTTTTAGTCTACTAGCTCCAGTAGATTGATAAAATAAAGTAAGTTCATTGCTTAATGAATTAAATGCTAAAATTGCATTTAACACTATTGGAAAAAAACAAACTAGAACTACAATAATTACTTTAGGCATCAACCCAAAACCAAACCAAGATATAAATAATGGCGCAAAAGCTATTTTAGGTGTCATCTCAATACTAACAAAGAAAGGATATAAAGTTCTTCTTAATATTGATGAAAAAGAAATAGCTATTCCAAACCCTAAACCTAGAATTAGAGCTATAATGTATCCAAGTACAGTCTCTAGAGCGGTAACACCAGTATAATAAATTAACTTATCTAAATCAGCAGAACCTTTTAAAACAATTTCTGAAGGTGCTGGTAGAATGTATCTTGGTATATCAAATAAAGGTATTGAATATTCCCAAAATAAAAAAAAGCCAACAAAAAATAAAATTAACATCCATCCACTGAAGATCCATTTAATAAATTTTTTCATTTTAATAATACTTTTTAAATAACACCATATTTATGAAAAACTTCTTGAATTGAATTTACATATTCAATAAATTTAGGTGATCGTTTAACCTTTAAATCTCTTGGGTACGGAAGGTCTATTTTCATCTCTCTATCAATTTTACCTGGTCTTGGTGTAATTAAAATAACCCTGTTAGATAGCTGAACTGCTTCCTCAATAGAGTGAGTAACAAATATAACTGTTGGTTTTTTAACCATCCATAATTTTTGAAAATCAGCTCTAATTTTTTCTCTAGTCATTGCATCTAACTTACCCAGAGGCTCATCAAGTAAAATTATTTTTGGGTCATGTATCATTGCTTGACAAAAAGCAGCTCGTTGTTGCATACCTCCTGATAATTCATTGGGAAATCTTTCTGCAAAATCCTCTAAATTTACAGACTTTAAAATATTATCAATTTGTTCTTGATAATCTTTAAGATTAAGCCCTCTCAATTCTAGTTGTAGTTCAATATTACCCCTAACAGTTCGCCAAGGAACTAAGGTATTATCTTGAAACATTATTCCAATATCTGTCTTTGGTCCATTTACAAGTTTCTTTTCAAATTCTACTTTTCCACTTGTTGAATCTAATAATCCAGCAACCATAAGCATTAGAGTTGATTTTCCACACCCAGAGGGTCCTAAAATTGAAACAAATTCTCCAGCATTAATATTTATAGTTGCAGGTCCAAAAGCATGAACTTCATCCTCACCATTTCCAAATACTTTTTTTAATTCTGTTACTTCTATGAAATTTTTCATTTATAAGATTTAAAACTAGCCGAGTATTATTTATACTCGACTAGTAATTTAATATGTTGATTAATTTATGAATTGATTTGTATAAAAGTCAGATGACTTAGCATTTTTGTCTAAATCATTATACTCTTTCATCAATTTAACCATACTATCCCAATCAGAAGCAACATTTAGACCAAGAACTTTTTTCTTGTTTGCTCCAGAATATAATATTCCTAAAGTTACATCTAAAACTTCTCTTGATTGAGCTTTACCAGCGTCTTCAGCCATTGAACCACCAACAATATCAGCAATTGCATTTACGGCAGCATCTGGATTTTTTTCTGCTTTAGCATAAGATTCCATTGTTGCTTTAATAAATCTTTTTGCTATATCAGCGTTATTTTTAATCGTATCATTATGAGCAGCTATACAGTATCCAACTTGATTTACTCCAAAATCAGAATATGGAAAAGCTACTGGTTGAGCGCCACCGTTTGCTTTGATTTCAGCTGGTTTATCATCTAATCCACCTAAAATTCCTACAGAACCACCACTACCTTGTAAATAACTTGATACAAGAGCACCATCTGGAACAACCGTTATATTAATATCAGATTCCTTAAGGCCGGCATTTTTTAAAACAATTGGGAAAAAAGTATTTACTCCAGCATTAGCTGTTGTTAATATTTTTTTTCCTTTTAAGTCTTTAATTGTCTTAACACCACTATCAGGCTTAACAAGAATTGCTTCTGTTCCCATAGCATCAATTACACCAATTGACTTTAATGGTGCTCCTTTAGCCACAAGATCTGTCATAGCTCCACATGAACCGTAAGAAAAATGACTGTCTTTATTAGCCACTAGTCTGTGTGCAGAACTTGATCCATTTCCTGATCTAATATCCAAATCAATGCCGTATTTAGCATAAGTTCCATCAACAAAACCTAATGCAAAGCCCGCATGTGATCCGTAGTACATCCAGTTCAATCTTAATTTAACCTTATCTGCAGCAAATGAAGTTGAAACGGTTAATAAAAAAATAATTGCAACTTTGCAAATATTATTTAAAAGTTTAATCATATTGTTCCCTCTCTATTGTTATTTTTAATATCTTCTCAATTATTTTTATAAAATAAACTATTTTAAACGACAAATTATCAATATTTATAGACAAAAATTAAATTGTTTAAATACATGTTTAATTCTATGATATTGTCATAAATAAATAAACTTATGTCGTTAATTATTAACTTTTTAATCAATTAATATTATGGAAAACAAAGTATTTTCATTTGATATTATTCTGCAACCAGAGTTTCCATCCAACTCATTGGTCTTAATACAGGAGGCACTAAGAATAACTAATCAATACAGAATTAATGAAATTTTTAAATATAAGCTGATAACTGTTGATGCAAAAAAAATTAGATCAAGCAATGGTCAGTGGTGGAAGGCAGACGGTGGATTAGAGGCTATTAAAAATCCAGATTTTATAATTGTAATAGGAGGAAATTTACCTGTACAAAAAAAATCAAAAAAATTGTTTTCTACATTAAGGATAGCTCATAAAAATTTATCAAAAATAATTGCAGTTGATACTGGTGCTTTTTTAATTGCTGAATCTGGTTTAATTAATAAAGAAACGATTGTTTGTACACACTGGGAAACTAAAAGTAATTTTTTAGAAAGATATCCTGACATAAAAATTGTAGAAAATATTTATACTATAAATGCCAATGGTCTGATGTTTGCAGCAGGTGGAATATCTACACTAGATCTAATACTTGAGTGTATTAAGAAAATTAAAGGAAAGAATTATTCTGATGAAATTGCACAAGCTTTAATTTATAAACCCAGAGAAAAATCAACAATGCAAAAAGATGATCAATTTAATCCATTAATAGATAATATTTGTCAAAAATCAATTTTAATAATGGAAAAAAATATTGAAACACCAATCAAAATAAATGAGATAGCAAAAAAACTTAATATATCCTTAAGAACATTGGAGCGTAAGTTTTATAAATTGTATAAAATGTCTCCAATTAAATTTTATGTTAATTTAAGAATAAAATTTGCAAGAAATCTTCTCTTTTATGATGATCGTAAAATTAGCGAAATATCTAGTATTGCTGGATTTAATTACAATTCAGTATTTATTAATTCTTTCAAAAAAATTTATAATAAAACACCTTCTGAATATCGAAAATATTTTAGAAACCAACAATTTGATAAAAATATTCTTGGAAATTAATATTTATCTTTATAATTTACTAAATTACTTGTTATAATGGGAGTGACCAATTGTCATCCATAAATTGTCCAAATTTTTCATACATAATTTGCTAAACTTCAAGTTGATTTTAAAAAAACTTATTTAAATTTATAACAATTATGTTTTAATATTTATGAACTAATAAGGAGACATGTATGAAAAAATATATTGTAATGGGCAATTACACTGCAAAAGCATTTCAAGGTTTTATGAAAGACCCTTCTCAAGATAGAGCAGCGGCGGCAACTCAATTATCAGAAGCTGTTGGTGGTAAAATGGTATCTTTTGATATCGTTAGAGGAACTTATGACTTTGTTGGTGTGATAACTGGAGATGTAGGTTTTGAGGCAACTGCTGCTGTTAAATTAGCTGTTGAATCGACTGGAACAATAACAAATTTTACCATTCTTGAAAAAATGGACATTAACAAAGCTGCTGAGCTAGCCTCTAAAGCTATGGCTGGTTACAAGCCTGCTGGCTAATTACTTAAATTAACTTTCAGTTTGTAAAAGCTGGAAGTTAATTAGTTTCAAATAACGTTGGAAACATTTTACCAGACAAGTCATCGCCATTTTTATAACCATTATCTTCCATAATAGCTCTTTCTTCTCTAGCCCAATCTCCTCTATAAATAATTTTAGAATTTTCTTTTGCCATTCTTAGTGTGTATCTATGGACATCTTTTTTAGGCGTAACAGTATTTAATCCTCCATGTAATGTTCTAATATCAAAATAAATACAGTCACCAACTTCCAGATCCCATTGCAAAAATTCATAATCATCTTTATTTTCTAATATGTTAGGAGTTAATTCATATTTTTTTCCATTAACAACTCCAGCCTTACCATCAACTTCATGACCATCGTTAAATCTTGTTCTTAAAAATAGTTTATCCCATAAATGTGAACCTTTAACCCAAGCTATGCCGTCTTCTTTTTTAACTGATTCAAGTGGAATCCATAAAACACACATAGATCCTTCAAAATCGAAATATGAAATATCATGATGAAAAGGTGGTGATGACTTCGACCCAGCTTCCCTGAAAAACCAATTATCCATCACTAAATTAATCTTTTGTGCCTCTAAAAGTTCTGCTGCAATTTTTGGAGTTGGTGAATTAAATACAAAATCTTTGAATTCTTCATGTAAATTCCAGGTCCAAAAATCTTCATAATATCCTGGTAATTTTTGATCTTTTGCATGATTTACAAATCTTGAGCTAGGGCTTTCTTTGCCTTTTTTGATTCCTTTTTTTAACTTTTCAATCCATGCGTTATCAAATTTGCCTTTAATCAAGACTGCACCATCTTTTTTGAATAGATCTACTTCTGTCTTGGTAATAATTTTGCTCATATATTATTATTATAATATAATGTAATAAAAATAAGATGAAAACATTAAGTGATACTTTTGGAAGAAAATTCCCCTATATAAGATTATCAATTACAGATGTATGTAATTACAGTTGTACCTATTGTTTACCACAAGGTTATAAAAAAACACCCGGAGATATGAGAAGTTTTATGTCTGCTCAAGAAATATCCAGATTAACAAAAGCGTTATCTGAATTAGGTGTTTGTAAAATTAGATTAACTGGTGGAGAACCAACAGTTAGAAAAGACTTTTTTGATATCCTTAAAGATATGAAGCAAAATTCAGATATTCCAAAAGTAACAATGACGACTAACGGTTATCGTTTGGACAAAATTGCAGAGCAATTATGTGAAGCAGGTTTGGATGGAATAAATATTAGTATAGACAGCTTAAATAAAGAAACTTTTAAAAAAATAACAGGTCATGACAGACTTGATGAAATTTTAGAAGGCATAGAGATTTTACAAAAATTTAATTTCAAAAATATAAAGATTAATGCCGTTTTACTTAAGGGTATTAATGATACCCATGATGAGTTTAAAAAATTTGGAAATTTCATAAAAGATAACAATATTGATTTTAGATTTATAGAGTTGATGCAAACAGGTGATAATTTAGAGTATTTTAAAAAAAATCATGTTTCCTCTAAAATATTCAAAGATTTTTTAGAAAAAAATAACTGGATCCCTCAAACAAATGGGAAAGATGCAGGCCCTTCATTAAATTTTATACATCCAGAATTTAAGGGGAAATTTGGATTAATTGCTCCCTACACGAAAGATTTTTGTCAAACATGTAACAGATTGAGAATTACCTCTAGAGGTGATTTAAGATTATGTTTGTTTGGTAATACTGGAATTAGTATTAGACATTTATTGCAAGATGATGCTCAAAAAGATGAGCTTGTAGATTTAATAATTAAACAATTACACCTTAAAAAAGAGTCACATTATTTAGAGCTTGGAGATACTGGAATTACTCCAAATTTATCAAGTACTGGTGGATAAATGGAAAACTTAAAAGTGATAAATGAAGAAAAATTAAAAGATTGGGCTAGGGAAATTTTTAAAAAAAACTCATTTAACATGATTGATGTTTCGTCAAAAAAAGAAACATTTAGAAGAGCATTAGCTTCCGGTAAAATTTATGTGGGTAAAGAAGTTTTTAATCTAATTAAAAATAAAGAAATGCCTAAAGGTGATCCGATCACCTTAGCTGAAGTATCAGCAGTCTTAGGTGTTAAAAAAACTAGTGAATTGATTCCACTATGCCACCCACTTCCAATAGATCATACAGCAACTAAAATTATCATGCATGATGAAGATGCTTCATTAGAAGTTTTTTGTGTTGTGTCTGCTGTTGCAAAAACTGGTGTAGAAATGGAAGCTATTATGGGTGTTAATACTGCACTAATAACTATTTATGATTTAAGTAAAATTGTAAATCCACATCTCAGAATTGATAATATTAAGTTATTAATTAAAGAGGGTGGAAAAAGTGGTTTATGGACTAATCCTGATGGCTTACCAAAATTTTTAAAAGATATCTTTTAGATTAACTGTGTCTATTTATTTAAAATCACAAAAAATAATTAAAGAATGGGTTGATTATAATAATCACCTTAATATGGCTTATTACGTTTTAATTTTTGATCAAGCATGTGAGGTAATACTTGAAAAATTTAAAATGGGCGCAGACTCAGCTAAAAATGAAAAAAGAAGCACGATGGTAGTTGAAACCAATACTAAATATATTAGTGAAATAAAACAAGATGATGAAGTGGATATCATGCTCACTTTTTTTGATCATGATAAAAAAAGACTACATTTAAAACTTGAAATGATCGAAAAAAAAACAAAAAAAATTTCAGCTTCTATAGAGTGGCTTTCCTTATACATTAACCTAGAAGTTAGAAAGGTTACAGATTTTGAAAATGAAAAGATAGAAATAATGGATCATTTTATTGATCAGAATAAAGATAATTTTAATAATGAAGATTTAAAATTTTCATCTAAAATAAAAAAATGAAAATTAAACTTGAACTTTTTGGTGCGAGTAGAGACTTTAGTAACAAAGATCACTTAGAGTTTAACATTAAAGGACAGCTTGAAATTAAAGATTTTAGGAAAGAAATAATTAATTATTTAGATAAAAACTTTAAGGGTAATGAAAGTTTCATAAAAATTGTAAAAAGTTCTGCTTTTTGTTCTGAAGATAATAATATTATTAATGATGATTTTAAAATTACAAAAAATCAGAAAATTGGGATTATACCGCCAATAGGTGGTGGTTGATGCTACATACAAAAATTATAGATATTGAAAAAGATAAAATAAAAACTTCTGTAGCAGAAGTGTTTATAAAATCTTCCTCATATGGTGCATCAATTATTTTTAATGGCACAGTAAGAAATATCAATGAAAATAAAGAAGTTATTGGAATAACTTATGATAGTCATGACGAATTAGTATTAAAAAGCTTTAATGAAATTTATAAAGAAACTACTGAAAAATTAAAAATTATGGATAAAGCAGTATTTATAGAACATGTTAAAGGTTATGTGGGGCTTGGTGAAACTAGTATTATTATTGCAGTTGCCTGCAAACATAGAGATGAAACTTATGTGTTATCTAGATATATTATTGAAGAAATTAAAAAAAGATCTCCTATATGGAAAAAAGAACATTATAAAAATGAACAAAGTGAGTGGCTAAAAGGTAATCCTATTAAAAATGAAAAAATATAAACATTCAGAAATTACACCTGAGCAAATATACAATAAAAGAAGAAAGTTTATTAAATCTATTGGCTTAAGTGTAGGTTCATTAACCTTAAGTAGTGTACCGTTTTTAAACAATGCTTATTCACAAAATAAAGCTGAGCTAACTTCATATAAGGATATTACGACTTATAACAACTATTATGAGTTTGGAACTGGAAAAGGTGACCCTTTCAAAAATTCACAAGAATTTGTTACTAAACCATGGAGTGTTACTATTGAAGGTGAAGTAGACAATCCAATCACACTTTCAGCTGAAGAAATAATTTCTTTATTTCCTTCCGAAGAAAGAGTTTACAAACTTAGATGCGTTGAAGGGTGGTCTATGGTAATTCCTTGGATGGGATTTTCTCTAAGTAAATTACTTAGCAAAATATCTATCAAAAATACTGCTAAATTTGTTGAATTCGAAAGTGTTTATGACCCTGAACAGATGAAAGGCCAGAGATATCCAGTTTTAAATTGGCCTTACAGAGAAGGATTAAGAATTGACGAGGCTATGCATCCTATAACAACAGTTGTTACTGGCCTTTATGGAAAGGCATTGCCCAATCAGAATGGAGCTCCATTAAGAATTTTTGTTCCTTGGAAATATGGTTTTAAAAGTGCAAAAGCAATTGTTAAAATAAAATTAGTTGAAAAAATGCCTACATCATCTTGGATGAAATCGTCTCCAAGAGAATATGGGTTTTACTCAAATGTTAATCCAAACGTTTCACATCCAAGATGGTCACAAGCAACAGAACGTGTCATAGGTGAGGGTATTTTGTCTCCTAGAATTGAAACTGAAATGTTTAATGGGTATGGTGATGAAGTTGCAAATTTATACTCAGGTATGGATTTAAAAAAAAACTTTTAAATACATAAAATTTTTTTTATAAAATATGCAGAAATATATAAAAATACCAATTTTCTTTATATCTCTACTACCAATATTAATTATTTTTTATCAAATTATCTTTAATCAGTTAGGTCCAGAACCTGTAAAAGAAATTACACATGTAACTGGTAATTGGACACTTCGTTTTATTATAATCACACTTGCAATGACTCCTTTACAAAAGTTTACTAAATTAAATTTTTGGATTAGCTATAGAAGAATGTTTGGCTTGTTTGTATTTTTCTATGCATCAGCACACATGATGACTTATGTGGGTTTAGATTATCGGTTTGACCTATCTAGTATTGGTGATGATATTGTTAAAAAAAAATTTATATTTGCTGGATTTTTAGCTTGGCTTTTATTAGTGCCACTTGCTCTTACTTCATCTAAACGAATGATAAGGCTGTTAAGAGATAAGTGGAAAAAACTACACAAACTTATTTATATAATTTCATTATTAGGAATTACTCACTACTTGTGGTTAGTTAAAGTAGTCACAGTTGAACCCTTAATCTATCTTATTATTATTGTAATTTTACTTATGCTAAGAGTTAAAATGAAATTTAATTAATTAATTAATTTTTCAGGTACACAAATCTCAGATCTTGTTAAAAATCTTCTTCCTGTTCCATTATCTAGTGAAAACATTCCACCCATGCCTTTAATACAATCAATAATTAAATCTGTATTTTTCCATGCTTCATGTTGGGTTTCGCTTATATAAAAAGGAATACCCCCAATTTTACCAATCAAAACATCATCATCACTTATAAGGAATTCTTTAACTGGATAACACATCGGGGCACTGCCATCACAACATCCACCAGATTGATGAAAAAGCAATTCTTTACCATGATCTTTCTTTAGATCCTCAATTAATTCTAACGCTAATGGTGTTGCTGAAACTTTCATAGTTATATGGCCTGTAGTTTTATACAGGCCATTATAATATATCTGTTAAAAGAAGCCTAATTTTTTCTCACTGTATGACACGTGTAAGTTTTTCACCTGTCTATAATGATCAAGCATCATCTTATGTGTTTCTCTGCCAATTCCAGATTGTTTGTAACCTCCAAAAGCAGCATGAGCTGGATAAGCATGGTAACAGTTAGTCCAAACTCTTCCTGCTTGGATCCCTCTTCCCATTCTATAGGCAATATTTCCATTTCTAGTCCAAACACCTGCTCCTAAACCATAAAGAGTATCATTTGCAATTTCTAATGCATGCGCTTCATCTTTAAATTTAGTAACTGATACAACTGGACCAAAAATTTCTTCTTGGAAAACTCTCATAGAGTTATCACCTTCAAAAATAGTAGGTTGGATATAATTACCTTTTTCCAAACCACTGTTTAAGTTAGCAACTTCACCTCCACATAGAACTTTAGCACCCTCTTTCTTACCTAAATCTAAGTAAGATTTTATTTTTTCCATTTGCTCTAATGATACTTGAGCACCAATCATGGTTTCCATTTTTAAAGGGTTATCTTGTGTTACTGCTTTTGTTCTAGCGATAGCTCTTTCCATAAATTTATCATAGATAGATTCTTAAATCAAAGCTCTACTAGGACAAGTACAAACTTCTCCCTGATTAAGAGCAAACATTGTAAAACCCTCAAGACATTTATCAAAGAATTCATCATCTTGATCCATGACATCTTCAAAGAAAACATTTGGAGACTTTCCACCTAATTCTAAAGTTATTGGAATTAAGTTTTGAGCAGCATACTGCATAATCAAACGTCCAGTTGTTGTTTCACCTGTAAAAGCAATCTTTCTGATTCTTTTAGATGAAGCTAATGGCTTACCTGCTTCAAGACCAAAACCACTTACAACATTAAGAACTCCAGGAGGTAATAGATCTCCAATAAGCTCCATTAATAGTAAGATTGATGCTGGTGTTTGTTCAGCTGGTTTTAAAACTACACAGTTTCCTGCAGCAAGTGCTGGTGCAAGTTTCCATGTTGCCATTAATAACGGGAAGTTCCAAGGTATAATTTGTGCAACTACACCAAGTGGCTCAGGTATATGATAAGAATACTCACTGTTACTTATCTCTGAAACAGAACCTTCTTCTGCTCTTATGGCTCCAGCAAAATATCTCCAATGATCAACAACTAATGGTAAATCAGCTGCCATACATTCTCTGATTGGCTTTCCATTATCTAGACATTCAGCAGTAGCTAAAAGCTCAAGGTTTTTTTCAATAACATCAGCTATTTTAAGTAGAATATTAGATCTTTCAGTTATTGATGTAATTCCCCAAGTAGGAAAAGCAGCATGTGCAGCATCTAATGCAGCCTCAACATCTTTTGCATCTGACCTTGGAACGGAACATATAACTTCATTATTGATTGGGCTTACGTTGTCAAAATATTTTCCAGATTTTGGTTCAACGAATTTTCCTCCTATAAAATTTCCATATTTTTCTTTAAATGGAAATTTAACTTTTAAGTGAGACGTATCTAGTAACGGAGATCGTCCACCTTTTACTGTTTCTGTGCTCATTTTTATCCTCTCTCTCTTATTGTTATTCTTTAGCTTATTTTTTTTTAATGGTTTACGTAACTTCTTTTTGGTCACACCTTTTTTCTTTTTAACTTTTTTAATATTTTTAGGTGATCGTTTGACCAAGTTTTTCTTAATTTTTTTTTTGGCTTTACGTTTAGACTTTTTGGCTGTTTTTTTCTTTTTAGTAGCCATCCAATATTTAAACAAATTTTAATATTAAGATCTATGTATTATATTATTAAATTTCTACTCAAGATTGAATAAGGCCCTATATCTTGTGCTTAATTGAAATGTGTCTAATAATTTGTTCATGAATGAAAATACAAAAAAAGAATTACAGTCTTCTACTTTTGAGAGATTACTTAAACATTTAGATGAGCGAAAAGATGTTCAAAATATAGATATTATGAACCTTGCTGGTTTTTGTAGAAACTGTTTATCAAAATGGTATCGAGAAGAAGCAGAAAAAAAAGGTATTGAAATTTCAGAGCTAGAAGCACGTGAACATGTGTATGGTATGCCTTATCCAGAGTGGAAAGAAAAATATCAAAAATAATTATTTTTCTTTAAGTCTTGGAAACAGCTCTACAAAGTTACAAGGTTTATGATTTATATCTAGCTGATGTTTTAAGATTCCTTCCCAAGCATCAGTAACACCACCTGAAGATCCCGGTAGAGCAAACACATATTTACCATTAGCTAGCACAGCACAAGCTCTAGATTGAATAGCAGATGTACCAACTGTCTTTAAACTAATTGTTCTAAACACCTCTCCAAAACCTGGAATATGCTTGTCAGCAATCTCATTTACTGCCTCTGGTGTTATATCGCGACCCGTAAGTCCTGTTCCACCAGTTGTAATAATAACATCTATTTTGGATTGATTAATCCAATCTTTAAGGATTATAATAATGTCTTCTTTGTTATCTTTGCAAATTTTTCTATCTATTAATTTATGTTTAGCCTCTTCTATTTTTTTTACTAAGATCGCACCGGACTTATCATTCTCAAAAGTTCTAGTATCTGTAACTGTTAAAAGTGCTATATTTACAATCATAAATTTAAAATAATTACTGTGATTATATTATCATTTTTATTTCTTCTAACAGCAACTTTATACTCTAGTGTTGGATTTGGCGGTGGTTCTACCTATCTAGCTCTTCTATTAATTTGGGATGTTCCTTACTTGATCTTTCCTGTAATTGCCCTCTTTTGTAATATTATTGTCGTTTCAGGAAATTGTATTAACTATATTAAAGCTGGAAATATCAATCTAAGGATACTTTCTCCATTCTTAATATCATCTGTTCCACTTGCATTTATGGGGGGATTATTATCAATAGATAAAGAAGTTTTTGAAATTTTACTTTTTACTGTCTTAACATTAGCGGGAGTTCTCCTTCTTCTGAAATTTAAATCTTTTGATCAAAAAAGTGAAGTTTATAAAAAAATACCAATAATATTATCATTGTTAATTGGTGCATCTATTGGATTTGTGTCTGGCGTGGTTGGAATTGGTGGTGGTATTTTTTTAAGCCCTATATTGTTATTAATTAGAGTGGATAAAGTAAAAAACATTGCAACAGCCTCATCATTATTTATATTGATTAATTCTGTATCAGGACTTGCTGGTCAATTTACAAAATCATCAACGATAAATGGAATTTTTGATTATTGGCCATTATTTTTACTCGTTTTATTAGGTGGTCTATTAGGAAATTATTTAAATCTTAAAATTTTTCCTACAAGAATATTAGCTCTAGTAACATCAGCACTTGTCATATTTGTCGCTATTCGTATGGGACTGAAGTTGTTTGCATAACACAAGTATTAAATTATTATAGATAAAATATGAAAACATTTAGAGCTTTTGGCCCAACTATAGGAAAAAGTAAGTTATCCAAAAAAATTATTACTACATTAAATGCTCACATTGACAAGTCTCAATTTTCTAAAAAAAATGATTACAGTTCTAAACTGGCAAGTCAAATTAAGAATGAAATCAAGATACCTAAAACAATAATTAATAAAACTTTATCTAAAGATTTAATAAAAAATATCAAAATTTATCTTGATAAGTCTGACGTAAAAAAAATTAAAGAAATTAAAATAATTAACCTATGGGTAGTTAGACAATTAAAAAATGAGTATAACCCTATTCATTATCATGATGGACAATTGTCAGGAGTTGGTTACCTTAGAATCCCAAAAGACATGAATCAAAATAAATTAGTTAAGAATAAAAAAATTAAAACTAATGGAACTATCGATTTTATTAATGGACAAAAGAACTTTTTGAGCAAAAGTATCTATAATTTAAATCCTAAACTAGGAGATCTATTGATTTTTCCTAATTATTTAATGCATACAGCCTACCCATTTAATGTTGATGGTGAGAGAAGATCTTTCTCTTTTAATGCTAAAATATTATTCAAAAAATAATTTGCTAATCAGTCTATTAAGTATATAAATATATTTACCGATTTGATCCATATTGCAGGTACTAACTGCTAAAAAGGAAATCATTAAATTAATTGGTAAGGGTAGTTGGACTATATTGTGCCCCTGGCATAAAGCTAAAGCACTAAAAAAGCAAGGAGTAGAGATGGATATAAATTTTTTTAAAAAAACAAGAGTTCTAGATGGTGGAATGGGTCAAGAATTATTAGCAAGAGGTGTTGAAGCAAATGGTACTCTCTGGAGTGCTAATGCATTATTGCATAAAAAATATCATCAGCTTTTGCTTGATACACACTTAGATTTTATAAATTCTGGTGCTGAAATTATTGTAACAACAACATTTACTACAAGAAGGATGAGATTAAGAGATAATGGTATTGAGGATAAATTTGAATACTTAAATACTAAAGCTGGTGAAATAGCTAAAAAGGCAAAAGATTTAAATCCACATATTTTAGTTGCTGGAGGATTGCCTCCTCAATATTTAACCTATGAAGCAGACACAAGATCTAATGATGAAATTAAAGAAAATTTTTATGATCAAGCAAAATTACTTGATCCTTTTATAGATTTTTTTTATTTTGATGTATTAAGTAGCGTAAGAGAGTTTAAATTAGCTATCGAAGCCATAAAAAGTTTCAACAAACCTTATCTAATTGGTGCTCATGTTTCGGAGGGAGTAAAGTTACCAAGTGGTGAAAATATTTCTGAGATTATCACAACAATAAATCACAAAAATTTACTTGGAATAATACTTTCTTGTGTATCACCAGAAAATTATGAAAAAAATCTTAATGAAATAAAAAGTTTAGATGTTCCATTTGGCTTTAAACTAAATGGGTTTATCACAACAAAACCTACAGCAGGTTACACAAATACTTTTAATAAAAGTAAAACAGGAAACCCAAATGAATTTCTGGGTCACAGAGAAGATCTAGTGCCAGAAAAGATGGCTTTATTTGTAAAAAAATTTAAAGAAGCTGGGGCCACTATTTTAGGAGGTTGCTGTGAAACCAGACCAGCACACATTAAGGAGATGGCTAAACTTAAATAATTTTTTTATTTCCTGCTTTTTTTACAAAATAGAGACCCACTAAAACTGCTAACAATGAAGTTAAAACTTTATCAGTAATTAATTCATCTAAAAATATATAACTTAATATAATTCCAAAAATAGGTATTAAATAAGAAACTTGAGATTGAAATATTAGTCCATTATTCTTTAAAATTCTAAATCTAAGAAGCCATGCTAAACCTGTTGATACAAGACCAAGATAAACTACAGAAATACATGACTCTATTGAGGGTGCAGTTTCCCAAGGTTTTTCTATAAAAGAAACTAATGGTATCAAAATTATTATAGCCCAGATTAATATTGATCCTGTTACATTTTCATTTTTTTTATCACTTATTTTAAGAGTTAAAACTCCACCTATGACATAACAAGTTGATCCAAGTAAAATCATTAATGCTGAGAAAAAATTATTATCATTAATTAAAAAATTATCTGAAAATAAATAAACAATTCCTGAAAAACCAATTAATATTCCAAATGTTTTAATAAAGTTAAATTTTTCATTTTTAGTAAAAAAATGTCCTAATAAAGTTGAGCTTAATGGTGTGGTTGACATTAATATTGCTGCTAGATTACTTTGAACTGATTTTACACCGTAGGCAATTAAGAAAAATGGTAGTACTAAATTTACAAATCCAATTATAGCAAACCAATACCAATCTTTTGAAAAGGCTTCTATTTTAATTTTTTTGTAAAAGCATAATAGTAATACTGGAATAGATCCAAAAAAAACTCTCAAAAATGCAATTGTGATTGGCCCAAAAGACTCTGTTGCAATCTTGATATTAAAAAAGGCTGAAGCCCATATTAAAGATAAAATTACCAATAAAGTATAATCGATTAGTTTAGGTTGTCTCATTCAATTATATCTTCAACTTTCCCATTTGTAATTTTTTGAATATTAATAAAGTTTATTTTAAATACACAGTTTGGATGTCCAGCTGCTGCAAAAAGGTGAATAAACCTTTCTAAAGATTTGTCTATTATAATCTCAATCTTGTTTAAATGACCAATTGGTGAAACACCACCAATTGTGTATCCAGTTTGGGTTTTAACTTCTTCTGGTGACGCCATTGAAATATCTTTTTTATCTTTCAGCTTTTTAAGTTTATTTAATGAACACCTCTTATCTCCTGCTACTAAACATAAGATAAAATCATCCCCTGCCCTAAAAAGTAAGCTTTTGACAATCGCACCTACATTACAATCTAAAGCTTTAGCAGCGTCTTGAGCTGTTCTTGCTGAATTTTCTAAAATAATTACCTCTAAAGATTGGTCAAAACCCTTAAGAAATTTTTCTGCTCTTTTAACGGCCTCTTTATCTAATAAGCTCATATTGCAACTAATAATTGATTGATAATTTAACAAATAATGATGTAATTCATATGTAAAAAACGCATAGGTGATATTTATTATTCAAGCAATATTATCAAGAAAATATTTGTTATCTATTGATTACAAAATTTAAAAAAGGGAGAAACTATGACTGCTGCCAACGTTTTAAAATTCATGAAAGAAAAAGAAGTCGAATTTGTTGACTTAAGATTTTCTGACCCAAGAGGGAAACTTCAACACTTAACAATGGATCATACTATTGTTGACGAGGAGATGTTAAATGAAGGCGTGTTTTTTGATGGATCATCTATTGCTGGTTGGAAAGCAATTAACGAATCTGACATGATTTTGAAGCCAGATACTTCAAGACTTGTTATGGATCCTTTTACCTCACACAACACATTAATTCTTTTTTGTGATATTTTAGATGCTGTTAAAAGATCTCCTTATGAAAGAGACCCAAGAGGAACAGCTAAAAAGGCAGAAGAATATTTAAAAAAATCAGGCGTTGGTGATAAGGCATTCTTTGGCCCTGAACCTGAATTTTTTGTATTTGATGATGTAAGAATTAATAATGATCCTAATAACACTGGTTTTAAAATAGATAGCAAAGAAGGTCCTTATAATTCTGGAACAGAGTATGCAAATGGAAATATGGGTCATAGACCTCCAGTAAAAGGTGGTTACTTTCCAGTACCTCCAGTTGATAGTGAACAAGACATGAGAGGTGAATACTTAAAAAGTTTAAAAGAAGTAGGTATCAAAGTTGAAAAACATCACCACGAAGTAGCACCGAGTCAGCATGAACTAGGTATGTACTTTGGAACACTTGTTGATCAAGCTGATAATGTTCAGTTGTACAAGTATGTTGTTCAAATGGTTACTCACTCTTTTGGAAAGACTGCAACCTTTATGCCCAAACCAATTGCTGGTGATAACGGTTCTGGAATGCATATTCATCAATCAATTTGGAAAAATGATAAGCCAGTTTTTTCAGGCGATAAATATGCAGGTTTATCAGAGACAGCACTTCATTACATTGGTGGTATTTTAAAACATGCAAAAGCAATTAATGCTTTTTCAAATGCTACAACAAATAGTTATAAAAGATTAATTCCTGGTTTTGAAGCACCTGTGTTACTTGCTTACTCTGCAAGAAATAGATCTGCTTCTTGTCGTATACCAATTTCATTAAGTAAAAATGGTGCAAGATGTGAAATAAGATTTCCTGACGCTTCAGGAAACCCTTATCTAACTTTTGCTGCTATGCTTATGGCTGGTTTAGATGGAATTAAGAATAAAATACATCCTGGTGAATCTTTTGATAAAGATCTTTATGATTTACCCCCTGAAGAAGTTAAAAATATTCCAACTGTTTGTGGTTCTCTAAGAGAAGCCATGGAAAGCTTGGATAAAGATAGAGAATTTTTAACTGAAGGTGGTGTTTTTACTGATGATCAAATAGATGCTTACATCGCATTAAAATTTGAAGAGATACATAGATTTGAACATGCACCTCATCCTGTAGAGTTTGAGATGTATTACAGCAGCTAAGACTAATTACTGTCTAGTTGTTGCGATTGTATCTTTGTTAATTCCCTTTTTGACAACGTAATCCTGCGTGCCGTTAGCACCAGTGTTTACTTCTTTTCGAAGAGTCTTGAAGAAAGTTCTTTCTTTCAGTGACTTTTCTAAAGATTTAACAAGATTTTTAAATTCGAATTTGTTCATACCTATTTAATACCTTAGATATGTGATATTTGCAATACTGATATGCGTTAAAGTAATATTAAACTTTGAATGATTCACCACAACCACAACGCTCAGATTCATTGGGGTTATTAAATACAAATGATGATGAAAATTCTTCTTTTTTATAGTCCATTTCAGTGCCCAATAAGTACATAACGGCTGCAGCATCCACAAAAACCTTAACACCTTTGTCTTCAATTATTTCATCTGATGGGTTAATTTCTTTTGCATATTCCATTACATAAGACATGCCAGCACAACCACCAGACTTAACTGCAACTCTAACACCAATTGAATTCGACTCAACTCCAGACATAATTTCTTTAATACGACTTGCAGCATTATCACTTAATTTAATTATAGGATTCATTATAGATTTAACTCCAATTTAGCAGCTTCCGACATCATTGATTTTTCCCAAGGTGGTTCAAAAACTAAATCTAGATCAACTTCTTCAATACCCTCTACTTGCATCGCACTATCTTTAACTTCCTGAGGTAAACTTTCTGCAACAGGACAATTTGGTGTAGTCAAGGTCATTATAATTTTAGCTTTAGTCTCGTTTACCTTAACATCATAAATTAAACCTAATTCATAAATATTGACCGGTATCTCTGGGTCATAAATTTTTCTAATTTCAGCTATTACTTGTTCTCTTAAATCCATAATTTAATCTAATTTTTCAGTATTAATTTCTTCTTGAGTATTGTCAATCGCAGAAACTAAAGTGTGCCATGATAAAGTTGCGCATTTTACCCTCATTGGATATTTTTTTACTCCAGATAAGCACATTAATTTAGTTTTTTCATCCTCTTTTAAATTTTCTGAATTTAATTTAGGATTTTCTTTTATCATTCCTAAAAAATCTTCAATAATTTCTTTAGCTTCATGTTCATTCTTACCTTTAATTAAGTCTGTCATAATTGAAGCTGACGCCATTGAGATAGCACAACCACTACCTTCAAAAGAAATATCTTCTACTATTTTTTGTCCATTAAGTTTTAAATAAACATGTACATTGTCACCACATAAAGGATTATGTCCTTTAGCGTCTTTATTAAAATCATCAGTCTTACCAAGGTTTCTTGGATTTTTACCATGCTCTAGTATTATTTCTTGATATAATTCTTTTAAGTTCATTTTTGATTAAAAATTTTTTTACAATTATTTATTGCATCATTAAGTTTATCTAAATCTTCTCTCGTATTATAAATTCCAACAGATGCTCGAGAGCTTGCAGGTATATTTAATTTATCATGTAGGATTTGACAGCAATGATGGCCCGCTCTAATTGCGACTCCATCTTCATCTAAGATAGTTGCTACATCATGTGGGTGAATACCCTCAATAGTAAAAGATAAAACTCCACCTTTATTTTTAGGATTACCAATTAATTTAACTGAGTTATTTTTTTGTAATAGTTTCTGCCCATATTCAACTAAGTCAGCTTCATGTTTCACCACATTATCTATACCAATTCTTTCTAAAAATTTAATAGACTGATCAAATGCAATCACTTGAGCTGTAGCCATAGTTCCTGCTTCAAATTTATTGGGTAAATCACCATAAGAAATTCTATCTTTTTTAACTTCATTGATCATTCCACCACCACCTTGATATGGTGGCAATTCTTCTAGCCATTTTTTTTTACCATACAAAATTCCTAAACCAGTTGGGCCATACATTTTGTGACAAGAAATTGCGTAAAAATCACAATCAAGATCTTGCATATCTAATCTTAAATGAGGAGCACCCTGACAACCATCAACTACAACAATTATTCCTTTTGAATGAGCAAGCTCTGTTATTTCTTTAATTGGCAAAATAGCACCAGTAACATTTGATAAATGTGTAATTGAAATTACTTTTGTTCTAGAGGTAATTTTTTTTTCTATCTCTTCTAATGTAACTTCACCATCATCATTGATTTCAGCAAAATTTATTTTTATATTTTTTGATTTTCTTAAAAAATGCCAAGGTACATAATTAGAATGGTGTTCTAATTCAGTGATGAGCACTTCATCACCTTCTTGTAAATAATTTTGACCCAATGTATTAGCAACTAGATTAAGTGCTTCTGTTGCACCTTTAGTAAAAACAATTTCATTTTTATCCTTGGCATTAATAAACTTTTGAACTGAAGTTCTTGTGTTCTCATATAAATTTGTAGCAGCAACTGCAAGATAATGAACACTTCTCCCTACATTGGAAAATTGTTTAGTATAGAATTCATTAATTCTATCTATTACAACCTTTGGTTTTTGAGAAGAATTTGCACTATCAAGATAGACCAAATCATTATTTTGAATTTTTTCATCAAAAATAGGAAACTCTTTTTTTATCTTTTCTATATTCATTCTTTAAGTCCAATCGTGTTTTTTATTAAATTTTTAATTTCAGAATCTGTTATTTTTTCTATTACATCTAGTAAAAACCCATTAATTAAAAGTTCTCTTGATTGTTGATAATTTAATCCCCTAGACATTAAGTAAAATATAGAGTCTTCATCTAAACTACCTGATGCAGAACCATGTGAGCATTTAACATCATCTGCATAAATTTCTAATTCTGGTTTTGCATTAAATTCAGATGCTTCATTTAATAAAATTGCTTTACTTAGTTGATATCCATCTGTTTTTTGTGCTTCTGAATTAACAAATATTTTTCCCTGGTATACAGCCTTAGAATTATTGTCTAAGACACTTTTAATTAGTTGATAGCTTTTAGTATTTTCTGTTAGGTGATTTATTGTAGTTCTAACTTCATGATGTCTATCATCAGAAAGTGAAAAAATACCATTTATAAATGCTGATGAATTTTTTCCATTTAAGTTACAATTAATCTCATTCTTAAAAAAATGTGATCCAGATGATAAAATAAATGTTTCCGATATACTGTTATCAGCTTGTTCAATGTTATTAAAAGAATATTTTACATTCTTATTTTTTATTTTATCAATTTTATAATTTTTTAAAATTGCATCTTGCTTTAAATCAAAATTATAAAAAATATTTAAAAAATTTTTTTCTGAATTATCATTAAATAAATCTATTATTCTTAGAGAGCTATTTTCTTCTAATTGAAAATCTAAGCTTAAATTTATGTTTTTGGTCTTAATCTTATCATTTGTTATATGATAAATTATTAAAGGTTTTACTAATTGATAACCTTTTTTAATCAAGATTTTATAAGATTTATCGGTAAAAGCCTTATTTAAATCAATTAAAGTGTTAAAGTTATTTGACCTATTATCAATTTCTGGCTCATCAATTATTTCTATCTTATCTTTCTTTTCATAATCAAAATCAATTTTTTCAATCCTACCATTTATAAAGACGATCTTGTTATGCTCTAATCCATCAATAAATACTGATGTATCAATCTTATTTGATAATGAATAATCATTATAAAAACTAAGATCACCAATATTTTTTTTAATTATTTGATTTAAATCAGAAAATTTCCAGTTTTCTTGTCTTCTGTTTGGAAAACCTGTTTTTATAAATTCATTCAAAGAGTTTTGTTTAAGCTCAATATCTCTTTTGGTGAAACTTGAAGTTTTTATAATATTATCAAAATCTATTTGAAGTTGTTCTTTCATAAAATTAAAAACTTTCATATCCTTTTTTTTCTAGTTCTAATGCTAACTCTGCTCCACCAGATTTGATAATTTTTCCATCTTTCAATACATGCACAAAATCAGGTTTAATATAATCTAGCAGCCTTTGGTAATGCGTAATTATTAGAAAAGAATTTTTCTTATCCCTTAAAGTATTCACCCCATCAGCAACAATTTTTAAAGCATCAATATCTAATCCTGAATCGGTTTCATCTAAAATTGATAACTTTGGTGCTAACAATGACATTTGCAAAATTTCATTTTTCTTTTTTTCTCCACCAGAAAAACCAACATTTAATTGTCTATTTAGTTTTTCTTCATCAAACTTAAGTTCTTTTGCTTTTTCTTTAACTAATTTTAAAAATTCGATAGCATCAAGCTCTTTTTCACCTCTTGCTTTTTTCACTGCATTTAATGAGGTTTTTAGAAATATATTCGTATTGACACCAGGAATTTCTAAAGGATACTGAAATGCTAAGAAGATACCTTTGTGTGCTCTTTCCTCTGTTTCTAAATCAAATAAATTTTTATTTTCAAAAAGAACCTCCCCTGAAACTTCATATCCTTTTTTACCTGATAAAATATTTGATAACGTACTTTTTCCAGATCCATTTGGACCCATTATAGCATGGACTTCTCCTGGGTTTATTTCAAGAGAAAGCCCTTTTAAAATTTCTTTGCTATCTATCTTTGCATTTAATTTATTTATCTTTAACATTAGCCAACACTTCCTTCCAAACTAATACCAACTAGCTTTTGAGCTTCTACAGCAAATTCCATCGGTAGCTGTTGTAATACCTCTTTACAAAATCCATTCACTATTAGTCCAACTGCTTCTTCTTGGCTCAAACCTCTTTGCTGACAATAATGAAGTTGTTCTTCACTTATTTTTGAAGTTGTTGCCTCGTGAGCAGTATTTGATTCTGAGTTTTTATTTTTAATATATGGAACTGTATGTGCTCCACACTTATTACCCATTAATAATGAGTCACATTGAGTATAATTGCTAGAATTTGATGCTTTAGAGGAAATATCAACAAGGCCTCTGTAAGTCATATCTGAAAATCCTGCACTTATTCCTTTCGAAATAATTTTACTCTTTGTATTTTTACCTAAATGGATCATTTTTGTACCTGTGTCAGCTTTTTGATGATTATTTGTAATTGCAATTGAATAGAACTCTCCAATTGAATTATCCCCTTTTAAAATACAACTTGGATATTTCCAGGTAATAGCAGATCCTGTTTCTACTTGTGTCCATGAAATTTTAGAATTTTTACCTTTGCACAAACCTCGTTTAGTAACAAAATTATATATTCCACCTTTTCCATCTTTATCTCCAGGATACCAATTTTGAACTGTAGAATATTTTATTTCAGCATCATCTAGTGCTATCAACTCTACATTAGCAGCATGTAATTGATTTTCATCTCTCATAGGAGCTGTACATCCTTCTAAATAACTTACATAACTTCCTTTATCTGCAACAATTAAAGTTCTTTCAAACTGACCTGTGTTTGAAGCATTTATTCTAAAGTAAGTTGATAATTCCATCGGACATCTTACGCCCTCAGGTATATATGCAAATGAACCATCGGTAAAAACAGCAGAATTAAGAGTTGCAAAAAAATGATCAGTTGTAGGAATTACAGATCCTAAATATTTCTTAACTAGTTCAGGATGATTTTGAATAGCCTCCGATATAGGACAGAAGATAATTCCTAGCTTAGACAGTTCTTCTCTAAAAGTTGTGGCAACTGAGACAGAGTCAAATACTGCATCGACTGCAATACCATTTAATCTTGCTTGTTCTTGAAGTGGGATCCCAAGTTTTTTATATGTTTCTAAAAGTTTTGGATCTAATTCGTCTAAACTTTTAGGTTTATCGTCCATACTTTTTGGTGCAGAATAATAATATAAATCTTGATAATCAATTTTTGGATACTTAGGTTTTTGCCAATCTGGTTCTTTTAATTGTTTAAATCTTTCAAATGCTTTTAATCTAAAATCAAGCATCCATTTAGGTTCTTTTTTTATGTTTGAAATAAATTTAATTACTTCTTCATTTAAGCCTTTGGGTGCTGTTATACTTTCAATGTCAGTTGAAAATCCATATTTATAATCTTTTAATTTTTCTATTTCTTTTTCTCTAGCGTCCATTTTAATTTCTACTTTCTGATGAGTTGCTTATAAGATCTTTTAAATTTTTTTGTTCAAAAAAATTATTGATATGAAGCTCAAGTTCATCCCACAAATTATGAGTAATACACTTTGTTGTCTTGCTGTTACATCCTTTTTTAGACTCTTTTTTACATTGAACAGTTTTAACTTCTTCATCTACAGCACTAAGTATATTTGCTAATTTAATTTCTTCTGGTTCTTTGTTTAAGATATAGCCACCATTAGTTCCTCTAATGCTTTTCACAATATTGTATTTTTTTAATTTAGAAAAAATTTGTTCTAAAAAGTCCAAGGAAATTCCCTGTCTTAACGATATATCTCTTAAAGATACTGGATTAACACTATTAAACTTAGCGAGATCAGCTAATGCCATTACTGCATATCTACCTTTTGATGTTAATTTCATTTTACCCTTATTTAAGAAGGCTTTTTATACAAACCTGACTAAATTAGTCAAGTATACATTTCATAAAAAAGTTAACATATTGTCGCTTAGTTGTGATAAGTGTATTTTTTTTTGAGAATAATAATCAATATCATTTATGGATAACAAAATTGTAGAAGTTTTTATACCTGGCCCTGCCGGAAGAATGGAAGCTAAATATTATAAGAGCAATAAAATTACATCACCAATAGCGTTAGTATTACAACCTCATCCTCAATATGGAGGAACAATGAATAATAAAGTTGTAGTAGATACATTTCATACCTTTATGGAAAATGAATTTTCAGTTTGTAGAGTAAACTTTAGAGGTGTTGGAAAAAGTGATGGCGAGTTTGATAATGGTCAAGGTGAATTGGCAGATGCTGCAGCTGCATTAGATTGGTTAGAAAGAGAAAATTTTGATAACTCACAGTGCTGGGTTTCAGGATTTTCTTTTGGGTCTCTAATAGCTATGCAATTACTTATGAGAAGACCTGAGATAAATAGATTTATCGCTATATCACCTCAGCCAAATGTGTATGATTTTTCTTTTTTATCACCATGCCCCACGTCAGGCTTAATGATTTATGGAAAAAAAGATGAGCTAGTGCCACAAGAGCATATTGCTGATCTTGATAAAAGATTAAGTGCTCAAAAAGGAATTAAGGTAGATTTTCAAGCAGTAAATGATGCTAATCATTTTTTTACTAAAACAGAAGATGTGTTAGTAAAAAGTTTGGACAAATATATTAAAAAAGAATCTGCTTTATTTTAATAATTTTGAACTAAAACTCCACCTGTGCATGAATTTTTAACATTAGTCGTTTTAGGAAAAGATATTTTTTTATTTAAATAAGATCTTATTGCAAGATATGCGAAAGCTTGTGATTCCACAAAATCACCATTAATTTTATAATCATCTATTAGCGAAAGGTTTATGCTAGATGGAAGTTTTTTTTTAATACTACCTAATAAAGACAGGTTTTTTCTACCTCCTCCACAAATAAGTATGTTTAGCCCTCTATCTTTACTTAAATTAATAGAATTAATAATTGATTTATAAATGATAGAAGCTGTAAAATCAGTTAAAGTTGATAGTCCATCTTCCATTGATAATCCTCTCACAAAACTTAAATCAAAATCTTTCACATCAAATGAAAGGTTGTTGTTACTTTTTATATTATCAAAATTTTCAATTGCTTGATTTAAAATAACTTCATTTGTTTTTCCTGCTTTAGCTAATTCACCGTTTTTATCGAATCTTTTTTCACTATTTATTCTTGTCCATTCATCTAATAAACAATTACCCGGTCCAATGTCATAACTTTTTAAATCATTAGAATTTTTAGAAGAAACTATTGTTATGTTTGCTATGCCGCCAATATTTAATATGCATATGGGTAATCTAATTTGATTTTTGTTTACTAGTATTTGGTGAAAAATAGGTGCTAAAGGTGCACCTTGACCACCATTAAGTATGTCATTTTCTCTAAAATTATAGATAACTTTTTTCTTTAAAAGCGATGATAGTAAATTAGCATCACCAAGTTGTTTTGAAGTTTTCTCATTAGCACTATGAAATATGGTTTGTCCATGAAATCCAATTAAATCTATATCAGAGGAGTAATCACTTATAATTTTTTTACAAATAACAGCGTGAAATAATGTAATTTTTCTCTCAAGTTCACTTAATATAGTTGAATTAATCTCTAAATCTCTAGAAGAGTTAATTTTATTCCTGATATTAACCAGTTCTCTATATATATTCTCATCATATTTAAAATATTGGTCAAAAACTGTTTCGTATTTATCTTCACCATTTGATTTAATGATGGATGCATCAATTCCATCCATTGAAGTACCACTCATTAACCCCAAAGATGTATAAAATTTTTCCATTCTTATTTTTTTTTTATAAATATTGTATATTGTAGTTAACATATTTATGAATAAATTTTTAACAGAATTTAAAGAAAGAGGTTTCTTCTACCAGTGCACAGGAGAAGAAAATTTATCCAAGTTGATGGATAAACAAAAAATTAATGCGTATATCGGATTTGATTGTACGGCAGAAAGCCTTCATGTTGGCAGTCTTCTACAAATTATGTGTTTAAGATTACTACAAAAACATGGTCATCGTCCAATTGTGTTGCTAGGTGGTGGAACAACTAGAATTGGAGATCCATCGGGAAAAGACAGAACTAGAACAATTTTATCTGAGGATGAAATCGAAAAAAATATTAACAATATTGAGAAAATACTAAAAACATTTTTAGATGACACGGACTCAAAAACTAAGCCAATATTTGTAAACAATTTTACTTGGCTAAAAAGTTTAAATTATATTTCTTTTTTAAGGGACATTGGGAAGCATTTTACAATTAATAAAATGTTAAGCTTTGATAGTGTAAAAACTAGATTGGAAAGAGAACAGTCATTAAGTTATATGGAATTTAATTATATGATTCTTCAAGCTTATGATTTTTTAGAATTAAATAAAAAAGAAAATTGTGTTTTGCAAATAGGTGGATCTGATCAATGGGGTAATATTGTAAATGGCGTAGACTTAATAAAACGACATTCAAACAAACAGGCTTATGGTTTAACAACACCACTTATAACTTTAGCATCTGGTGCCAAAATGGGCAAAACAGAATCGGGTGCTGTTTGGTTGGATGAAAAATTTCTTTCCTCTTATGATTATTGGCAATTTTGGAGAAATATAGATGACCGAGATGTTTTAAAATTTCTTAAAATTTTTACAGATTTAAATGTTGATGAAATTGAAAAAATTAAAAATAATAATATTAATGAATTAAAAATTTTGTTGGCAAATAAAGCAACTGAAATGTTGCATGGTGAACAAAATGCAAAAAATAGTGAAGAAACTGCTAAACAAACTTTCACTGACAATTCTGTGGGAGATAATCTACCTTCTATCTCAATAAATGAAAAAGAACTTAAAGCTAAAATAAATATTATTGATTTAATAATTTTATCTAAATTAGAAAATTCAAAAAGTGAGATAAGAAGATTAATTAAAGGAAATGGAGTTAAAATTAACAATCAAATTATTGGTAATGAAAAATTAATAGTTACTAAAGATTTATTTATAGATGATTTGATTAAACTTTCTTTGGGTAAAAAAAGACACATTAAAGTTAAATTAAATTAGTTCTTTTTAATCTTTTCTAAAGTTCTAGTTATAAACCTTGGGGTTAAAGTTTTGATCGGGTTTACAGAAGTTTTTAAGTCTTTTGGCCGACCTTTAATCTTGAAACTAACACCAAAAATACCCTCACCAGTCTTATCACCAATTAAAATTTTTCCTAACAAGGGTATGGATGCTATAGATCTGTTTATTGTTGTGGCTGGTACTAATGTACCTCTTAAGCTTACTAATTTTTTACTTTCAATATATCCATTCATTAAAATAGAAACAGCAGGACCGATTGCATACATTTCTTCGATTGTTGTAAGACCTTTTTTGTTTGAAAAATTCATTTCAAAATCAGTAAATCTTAAACCTTCACCAGTTAATAAGTCAGCCATTCCCTGCAAAGAAGCTAGACTCAAAAGCTTAGCAAAGATAGGTACTTCTTTAACTTTAAAGTTATCAATAACAAGAACTGAATTAGAGACTCCTTTTTTTTTAATGGAATAAAAATCTAAATTTCCTTCTTCAAATCCTTTAATAAAATCATATCTTTTAACTAAAGGTTTTGGGTAAGCTGTAAATAACTTAGTTACAGTTTCTGAGTTATTATTAGTTTTTATAGAAAAATTAATTTTTTTTTCATTTGGAAAAGTAGACTCTAATTTTAAATCATATATTTTATTATTAATAAAATTTATATTTCCATAAAGATTATTTATATAATTTACCTCATCAATATAAGTTTTTTTAATTTTAATATTAATCTTTGTATTTAGAGCCTTGAAGATAGATGGGCTTTCATCATCACTATCCATAATAGTATTGATTATTTTTGAAGCATCAAAACTATCTCCCTTAATTATAAAGTTTGAATTAACTTTTTTTAATTTAAATTTATTTAAAATCTTTTTATTATTTTCATAATCAATATCAAAATTTTCAATATTTATAATTTCAAAATCTTTATTTAAATCTAAATTTTTAATTAAAATTTCATTATTATTCTCTTTTAGATTAATTAAACTAAAATTTAAATAATCATCTTTTTTATAGTTGCCTTTAACTAAAATTAAAGATTTTAAATTTTCTTTTTTTTCATAGTCCAAGAAATTTATTATTAATGAATTATTATTTAAATCTATTTTTGAATCAAATGAAATATTATCTTTATCTTTTATTACACGGTATGATATTTTATCAGTTTTATTATCTAGTACAATATTACCCTTACCCTTTATATCAAATTTATCTTTATTATAATTAATAGCAATATTATGCTCTTCTAATTTTATCTCTTCAATAAAGCTTGGCAAATATGTTTTTAAATTTGAGTTTTTTTTATTAAAAATTAGTTTCTCTAAATCGATAATGGATTCAACTTTAAGATTATCAAATTTAAATTTTTTATTAATATTAAAAGAAAATTTGCTCTTCGAACTAAATTCAATTTTTTTTATGTCTGTGCTGTAAGGTAAATTAGAAAAGATTAACTTAAGCTCTTCGATATCAAAGTTTTTTTTGTCATTTAAAAATTGACCATTAACAAAAAATGAATTTTTCTTTTGTTTAATCTCAATTAAGGGAGACGTTATATTGATATTATTAATTTTAGAGTTTATTTTTTTTAATGAGTAAATATTTTTATCTATATTAAAGTTAAAATTTAAATTTTGAAATTTAATCTGATTAAGAATATTTAGATTTGCCTTCCTAACTGAACCTTCAATTTTATAGTTTTTTTTAATTTTTCCTTTTTTATTAAAGTTAAAACTGACATCTGCAGTTACCAATCCATCTCTAATAATTGTGCTTAAGACAAAAAGTTCTGGAGAATTTTGCAACATTCTACCTAACTCAATTATGTCATTAAGTTTAATTTCTTTTGTTCTAAATTTAAGAGAATTAATTGAAAATTGATTATCAATTATAGATTTTAAATTTACACTCGTTTGAATATCTTTTATTTCAAAACTTCTTTTTTCTATTGATATTTGCGGATTTTTAGTTTTTATATCTATAGTAAAATTGTAAGGGTTTAATAAATACTTTACATCACCTATTATGGTTAGGTTAATTTTTTTATTTATCTTTAAAACATTATTGGTAATTTGATTGTTAAATTTATCTGTTTTTAAACCAAAAATGCTTAAAAAAAAAATTGCTAACACTAAAATTGCAAGTACTATTAATATAATTTTAGATATCTTCTTAATCATTTTATTTTATACAATGAACTTTCTAAAAAGTCGTCTATTTCTCCATCTAATATTTTATCAGGATTTGAACTTTCAAAACTAGTTCGATTATCTTTAACCATTCTATATGGATGAAGAACATAAGATCTTATTTGGTGTCCCCAACCTATTTCTGATTTTGAAGACTCTACTGTTTGACTTTCTTTCTCTCTTTTTTTCATTTCAAAATCATAAAGCCTTGCTCTAAGCATATTCATACACGTATCTTTGTTTTTATGTTGTGACCTTTCATTTTGACATTGAACAACTATTTTAGATGGTATGTGTGTAATTCTCACGGCACTATCAGTTGTATTAACATGTTGTCCACCTGCCCCACTAGATCTGTACGTATCAATCCTTAAATCTTTTTCTATAATCTCAATATCTATATTTTCATCTACTACTGGATAAATCCAAACACTAGCAAAACTTGTATGTCGCCTTGCTCCAGAATCAAATGGAGAAATTCGCACCAATCTATGAATACCTGACTCTGCTTTTAACCATCCAAAAACGTAATCTCCTTCTATTTTTATTGTTGATGATTTTATGCCTGCTTCATCACCTTTGTGTTCACTTATTAACTGAGATTTAAAACCTTTAATAATAGACCATTTTAAATACATTCTTCTTAACATTTCAGCCCAGTCTTGACTTTCAGTGCCACCAGCTCCAGCATGAATTTCTATGTAACTATCAAAACTGTCAGTTTCATTTGATAAAAAGCATTTTGTTTCATTTTTTTTAGCTAATTTTTTTAAATCTTTAATATTCTCTAAAACATCAGAAATGATTATTTGATTTTTTTCTTCTAAAGCTAATTCATTTAGCTCATGAAGATCTATTAACGACTTTACAGAATTATCATATGAGTTTATTAAATCCTCATATAATTTTTTTTCTTTAATTACTTTCTGTGAATTTGATTTATCTTGCCAGAAACTACTCTCTAGCATTTTTTTATTATTTTCTTCTAATTTTGAATAAATATTATTTTTTTCAAAGATACTCCTTAACTCTTTGATTAATTTTTGTTATTTCAGATCTATGATTTAAATACTCATTTTCCATTAATAGAACCTTAATATATTATCATTTTTTAATCTATTATTAATATCTTTGTTTAAAACATTATTCATTTTAGTGTTTTTATAAGCTTCAATTATAGTAAATTTACTGTCTGATAAAGCTTTCTCACCACTTAATGGATCTATAACTTTCATTAAAATATTATCTGCCACTTTAAATGGCCTTGCGTCTTCTTTTTTTACTGCATTTTTTACAAAACTTTTAAATATTGGTAACGCAGTTTTTGCACCCGTTTCATACTTACCTAATGATTTAGGATTATCTGACCCAACATATACACCAATTGCAAGCTTTGAGGTAAAGCCAATAAACCAAGTGTCAGTATTGCCATTTGTTGTACCTGTTTTACCAGCTAAATCTAAATTAAGATCTTTTAATTTTTTTCCTGTTCCATTTTGAACGGTGCCTTCTAGTATTGAGGTCATCTGATAAGCTGTCTGGGGGGAAAATATTTGAAGAAATTCATCCTCTATTTCAGGATAATTTTCACTTAAAAAAGATATTTGATCGCAGTTTACACACTTTCTTTTTTCATTGTTAAAAATTGTATTCCCTTCACTATCTTGAATTCTATCAATCATAATTGGTTTTATTAATTTTCCACCATTAACAAATGAAGAATAGGCTGATGTAAGTTTTAACAGTGTTGTTTCAGCCGAACCCAAAGAAATTGATAAAAGCTCACTAGGGTTATCATAAATACCTAGCTGTTTTGAAAAATTAACTATTTTCTTTAAACCAAGATCTTGTGCAATTCTAACTGTCATTAGATTTCTAGATTTTTCCAATCCCATTCTTAATGTGGATGGCCCATAAAATTTTTTTCCATAATTTTCAGGTTTCCACATTTTTAAATCATATCCTTGCTCTAAAACTAATGGAGCATCTAAAATTAAAGTAGATGGTGTGTAACCATTTTCTAAAGCTAACGCGTAAATAAATGGTTTAAATGCTGAGCCCGGCTGCCTTAGTGCTTGAGTAGCTCTGTTAAACTCACTTTTTTTAAAGCTAAAACCTCCACTTAATGCCAAGACTCTACCTGTAAAAGGGTCCATTACAACTATACCTCCGTTTGCTAACGGTAATTGTCTTAGAGAAAATATATTATTATTTAAATTTTCTACATAAATTACATCTCCGACTTTTAAAATTTCATTAAATTCTTTTTTAATCCAAGATATGTTTTCATATTTAATAATACCATTAAGATTATTTTTGGTTTCAATTTCCACAGAAAATTTATCAACTTTTTTTATTATAGCTAAATTCCAATTAATTGACCCTTCTAATTCAAATTTTTCTAAATTACCTTTCCAGTTTGTTTTTTTTTTTCCTCTTAGAAGAGGTCCACGCCATCCTTTTCTTTTATCATAATCAATCAAACCTTCTCTTAAAGATTTTATAGCAATTTTTTGTAAACCTAGATTTATTGGAGTGCTTATATTTAATCCCTGCTTGTAAACTCTATCAAAACCAAGTTGGTCTACAACATTTTTTCTTATATCCTCAACATAGTAACTGGTGTCTTCCGTGAAAGTTTTTTTTCTTTTTTTTAGTATAATTTTTTTATTAAGAAATTTTTCGTATTCAGTTTTATTTATGTATTTATTTTCAAATAAATTTTTTAAAACCAAATCTCTTCTAAATTTAGCTAATTCTATATTTTTATAAGGGCTATATCTACTTGGTGCCTTTGGTAGCGCCGCTAATAAAGCGGCTTCTTCATAATTGAGTTCACTAATAGATTTATCAAAATATTCTAAGCTTGCAGAAGCTACTCCATAAGCTCCTCCTCCAAGATAAATCTGATTTAAATACAGTTCTAATATTCTTTCTTTCGAAAGTGCTCTTTCTATTCTAAAAGCTAAAATTGCTTCTTTTATCTTTCTATTAAAGCTAACTTCATTAGTTAATAAAAAATTTTTTGCGACCTGCTGTGTTATAGTTGATGCGCCTTCCAACCTTCTTGATGATGCAATATTTGAGATATTATTAACTATTGCCCTTAACACTCCTTTTGCATCAACACCTGGATGTGAGTAAAAATTTTTATCCTCAGCTGATAAGAAAGATCTGATTACTTTTTGAGATATTGTATTGTAGGGAACAAAAATTCTTTTTTCAGTTGAAAAATCATTAACTAGTTCTCCATCACCCGAATAAACTTTGCTTGAAACTGGTGGCTTGTAACTTTTAAGAAATTTGTAATCTGGTAAATTATTAGAAAAAGCCCATAAAACAGCCAATACAGAAAATGCACTTAATAGACCAAAGCTTATAATTAGTATAAATATATTTTTAAGAATTCGGTACATTTTAGTATAATATACATGTGAATTTGTTAAAGTTAAGGCACTCTGAATTCAAACAAAATTTAAAATTATTTAAATAAAATGAAACAACTAATCAAAAATATATGGAAAAAAATTTATACATTGATGCTTCGCATCCTAATGAAACTAAAGTCGTGCTTAAATCTGGTGATAATATTGAAGACTACGAATACGAAGGTTTAAAAAATAACCTAATCAAGAATAATATATACCTCGGAAAAGTTAGTCGAGTAGAGCCTTCTCTTCAAGCTGCCTTTATTGATTTTGGAAGAGATAGACATGGTTTTTTATCATTTAATGATATTCAGTCAGACTACTATCAAATCCCTCAAAGTGATTTAGCTAAAATAAAAGAGGAAGAAGAAAGAGAGAGAGAAGAGCTTTTAAAAGAAGGTGAAAAAGAAGAGCAAAAAAATATTAATGAAGGTAACTTAGAAATTAATGATCCAGTTGAGATAAAGTCTGAACCTGAAATAGAATTAAGCTCATCTGATGAAACAACTATAGTAGACGAATTAACTGATGGTGAAAATATTAATCAAGAGGTACAGATTCCTGAAATAAAAAAACCAACATCAAGATTTAGATCTAAACGATACAAAATTCAAGAAGTTATAAAGCCTAATCAAGTAATCTTGATACAGGTATTAAAAGATGAGAGAGGACAAAAAGGAGCTGCATTAAGTACTTTTATTTCTATTGCTGGAAAATATATTGTTTTAATGCCCAATACACCGAAAGGTGGTGGAATATCGAGAAAAATTTTTAATCCTGGTGAGAGAAAAAAAATTAGAACAATCTTAAATGATATAAGTATACCAAAAGAAATGGGTCTTATAGTCAGAACTGCAGGGTCGAACAAAACAAAAAATGACATAGATCATGATCTTCAAACATTATTAACAACTTGGAATGGAATTAAAGAAACTGCTTTAAATTCTATAGCACCATCTTTAATTCATCAAGAAAGTGATATTATAAAAAGAACTTTAAGAGATATGTATGATGATGATACTAATAGCATAGTGATTGAGGGTAATGATGGTTATAAAAAAGCTCAAAGTTTCATGAAATTAATGATGCCATCTCATGTTAAAAAAATAAAGAAATATAGAGAAAAAGTTCCCTTATTTTTTAAAGAGAATATTGAAGAAAAGTTAAACCAAATTTATGACTCGGAAATTAAATTAAAATCTGGAGGATACTTAGTGATTAATCCAACAGAAGCATTAGTTTCAATTGATATAAATTCAGGAAGCTCAATAAAACAAAAAAATGTTGAAAGTACTGCTTTAGATACAAATCTTGAAGCGGCAGAAGAAATATCTAGACAGATTAAAATCAGAGATTTATCTGGTTTAATAATTATTGATTTTATTGACATGCTAAGCTTTGGAAATAGAAGATTGGTTGAACGAAAACTTAAAGAGAAATGTAGAACTGATAGAGCAAGAATTCAAATAGGAAGAATTAGTACTTTTGGATTGTTGGAGATGTCTAGACAAAGACTTCGAGAAAGTGCTGTAAAATGGAAAGTTACTCTTACGGATGAATCTTTTGCTATGAAAATTCTTAAATTAGTAGAGGTTAAAGCTGTTTTAACAAAAGCAAAGTTTGTAGAACTGAAGATCTGTGAAAAAATATCAGACTTCATGAAGGAAAACTTCATTGAAGACTTGAAATACTTTGAGGAAAAAAACTTGATCAAAATAGATATAATTGCAGATAACTCTCTTATTATTCCTGAATATATAATTGATCTCCAAAATAAAACTAAAAAAACAATAGAAACTGTAGAGCATCTAGAAAAACTAAAAAATCTAGAGGAACAGAAAAAGGAGGTTAAATCTTTTGAAAATACAAATAAAAAAAAGCCTTTTAAGAAAAAACCTTTTTTTAAAAAGAAATTTTTTAAAAAACCAGCTGCTTAAATAATTCCAATTGTTGGTGAAGATGCATTACCATATATAGATTTTTTTATACGTCCTGCTAAAAAAGATTGTCTTCCAGCAATAACAGCATTTTTAAAAGCTGCTGCCATTTGAAATGGTTTTTTAGCTTTTGCGATTGCTGTATTGGCCAAAACTCCATCACAACCAAGCTCCATTGCAATTGCTGCATCTGATGCTTGACCTAAACCAGCATCAATGATTACAGGAAGTTTTGTCTGATTTCTTATAATTTTAATATTTGTTGAGTTTTGAATTCCAAGACCAGAACCTATAGGTGCTGCTAGAGGCATAATTGCACAAGCCCCCACATTTTCTAATCTTTTTGCCATTAAAGGATCATCACTGCAATACACCATCACTTTAAATCCTTCTTTAGTTAAAACTTCAGTAGATTTTAAAGTTTCAATCATATCAGGAAATAGATTTTTTTTATCTCCTAAAACTTCAAGTTTTACTAATTTCCAACCACCAATTTCTCTAGCTAACCTCAGTGTTCTGAGGGCTTCTTCAGAGCTAAAACACCCAGCTGTATTTGGTAGGTAAGTAATTTTTTTTGGATCTATATAATCCATTAATAATGGTTTTTTTTTATCTGAAATATTAACTCTCCTTACAGCAACCGTTACTATTTCAGCACCAGATAACTTTATAGCTTTTGCACATTCTGACATACTTTTATATTTTCCAGTACCAACTATTAATCTAGAAGTAAATTTTTTCGTAGCAATTATTAATTTATCTTTATTCATTTCTATCCACCTCCAATAAAATGAACTATCTCTATTTTATCATTTTTTTTTAGTTTAATTTTATAAGTTTTATTTTTATCTATTATTTCTTGATTCAATTCAATTGCTACTTTTTTTAGAGGAATTTTAAGTTGTTTTAGAAAAATTGAGAGGCTTAAATTTTCATTTATTGACGAAAATTTACCGTTTATCTTAATTTTTATTTTTTTTATTTTTTTCATAATGTATAAGAATCTGATGAGTAATAATATTATAATTATTAATGGTCCTAATCTTAATCTATTAGGTGAAAGAGAACAATCACAATATGGATCAATAACTTTTGATAAATTGAAAACAAATTGTTTAAGTAAAGCTATAGAATTAAATATTAATTTAGAGTTTTTTCAGTCAAATATAGAAGGTGAAATAGTTACGACCATACAAGAAGCTAAGAGTAAGTTTGATGGCATAATTATTAATGCTGCTGGCTTTACCCACACATCTGTTGCTATCAGGGATGCCTTAGATGTTTATAAAAAACCAATCATTGAACTTCACATATCAAATATATATAAAAGAGAGGAATTTAGACATAAATCCTTAATCAGTGATATTGCTAATGGTGGAATTTTTGGTTTAGGTGATAACGGTTATATTTTAGCCATAATTGCAATGCAAAACATGCTACAGAAATGAAAATAGATAAAAAAATTATTAAGGAATTAACTGAATACTTAAATGAATTTAATTTAACTGAAATTGAATACACAGACAAAGATACAAAAATCAAAGTATCAAAATCAAACTTAACTAGCTCAAATCAAGCTGTAAGTGTTGCCTCACCTACCCCAATATCTAACCCAACCAAATCTAAAGATGCATCCGGAACTGAAGTTAAGTCTCCGATTATAGGTACGGCTTATCTTGCAGCAGAACCTGGAGCTAAGAAGTTTGCGGAAGTTGGTAAAAAAATTAAAAAAGGCGAAACAGTTATGATAGTTGAGGCTATGAAAACTATGAATCATGTTCCTTCTACAGTAGATGGAACTATAAAAGAAATTTGTGTAGAAGACGGCCAACCAGTTGAGTATGGTCAAACTATTATCATTGTTGAATAATGTTTAAAAAAATTCTAATTGCAAACCGTGGGGAAATTGCAGTTAGGGTTATTCGTGCATGTAAGGAATGGGGAATAGCCACTGTTGCTGTTCACTCAGATGTAGATAGAGATAGTATGCATGTAAGACTTGCTGATGAAAGTGTTTGTATTGGATCTCATCAACCATCAAATAGTTATTTAAATGTTCCAGCGTTAATGTCTGCTGTCGAACTTACAAAAGCAGAGGCAGTTCACCCTGGGTATGGTTTTTTATCTGAAAATGCAAATTTTGCACGAGTATTAGAAGAGAATAACATTAAGTTTATTGGCGCGTCTTCAAAGCTTATAGAAATGATGGGAGATAAAATTCAAGCAAAGAAAATTGCTAAAGAGCATGGCCTACCTGTTATTGAGGGTTCTGAGGGTGGTATAACAGATATAAAAGCAGCTAAAGAACTTTGTAAAAAAATAGGTTTTCCAGTTTTGATTAAAGCATCTGCTGGTGGTGGTGGAAAAGGAATGAAAATTGTTCGTAAAGAAGAAGAATTTGAAACATTATTCTCGACAGCAAAATCTGAAGCCCAAAAGTATTTTGGTAACGATGAGATATATATTGAGAAATTTTTCCAAAATCCAAGACACATTGAGGTTCAAGTATTATCTGGAAAAAATAGAACTGTTCATTTGCATGAAAGAGACTGTTCTGTTCAAAGAAGACATCAAAAGTTAATAGAAGAAACTCCAAGCCCAGTTTTAACAGATCAGATCAGAAAAGATCTTTTTGAAAGAACTGTAAACATGGTCAGTAAAATTGGTTATGAGGGAGCTGGAACTGTTGAATTTATTTATGAAAATGGAAAATTTTATTTTTTAGAAATGAATACTAGAATTCAAGTGGAGCATCCAGTTACAGAAATGGTTACTGGTATTGATATAATTAAAGAGCAAATTTGGATAGCATACAATGGAGAAACAGCTCTTAAACAAAGCGACATTAATCCAAGAGGACATGCTATTGAGTGCAGAATTAATGCAGAAGATGCTAGTAAAAATTTTCAACCATCTCCTGGAACTATAGGGATGTGTCATCAGCCATCAGGTTTTAGGACAAGAGTAGACGGGGCAATTTTTCAAGGTTACAAAGTTACACCGTACTATGACAGTTTGGTTTGCAAAGTGATTACACATGGAAGAAATAGAACAGAGGCTATTCAGAGAATGAATCGTTCTTTAGATGAGTTTGTGATTGAAGGAATTACAACAACAATACCTCTTCACAAAATTCTACTTAACCACAAAAAATTTTTAGACTCAGATTTCAATGTGGGTTGGTTAGATAACGAAAAAGTTATTTAATAACATTTGGTAAGCCACATATCATAAACAGGATGATCAAATGGGTTGATTGCTGGACTTGATGAAAAAGTCCAACCATTGAATATAAAAACTTCATTGTTGTCTTCGCTTGTTAGATCTTTCACTTGAATATAAGCTGTTATCTCAGGGTTATCATCAAACTCTGAATTTTTACATTTTAAGCTTTTAATTAATAGATTTTTAAATTTTTTTTGCTCCCCTATCTTTAATTTTAAAAGGTTAGTTTTAGAACTAACTTTATCTAAAATTTTGATTTCAATAAACTTACCACTTAAGTCTTCTTGAGCATTAACAGATGATGAAATATTTATTAAAAAAAAATTAAATAAAATTAATATAAAATTAATTTTTCCAACTTGTGTATTTCTTTTTAATTTGTTCATTATTTCTATTTGGGTGATAAGCATTTTCTGTGCCTGTTTGATTCGACAGATGGGGTTTTTGCCAACTATATTTTTTTAAATCATGATTATTTTCAATTCTATTATTAGTAAAGTGCATCCACGAATACCATTCACTTGGTATTTTTGAGGCATCAATCTCTCCACTATAAATTATCCATCTTTTTCCAGTTTTATTCTGATAATATTTATTACCGATTGAGTCTTTTCCAACTAACTTACCTGAAAAAATTGTTTTTAATTTTGTTCCCAGTGTTTCTTGATTCCACCAAATGAAAATTTTTTTTAAAAATGTCAACATGTAATTTTACCTATTCTTCAATCTTAAATTGTATAATATAAATTAGACTAAAGTATGGATTTGTATATAAATTAATTATCTTAAGATTCATAACAAAAATTAAAAAAAGGAAAAATGGCAAAATATTTAGTAGAAACTTATTATACATGTAGCTTTAAAGTTAATCATTATCTGGATGATATTAATGAAACCGAGTTAGCAAACCTTGAAAAGCGTGATGATGGTAAATTTGAAGTTCTAGATGTTAAGCTTGATACGAGAAAAACAAAAAGCTTAGATCCAAATAATAAAGTAATTGAGCCTAAAAAATTAGATATTATAACTGAACAAAGCCAACCCAAAATTGTTTCAAAAGAAAATAATACTGCTTTTGTTAAACAGATTAACGAAGGTGTGGGTAAAAGATTTAGCATGCCTGATAGAAGAAAAGGTTATATTCAAAAAGCTACCATTGGTGACCATAAAGTTTATTTGCATACTGGTGAGTATGAAGATGGTAAAATTGGTGAAATTTTCATAGATACAAGCAAAGAAGGAGAATTGGTAAAAGCTTTGATGAATAATTTTGCAATAGCAATATCACTTGGTCTGCAATATGGTGTTCCTTTAGATGAGTTTATTAGTGCTTATGTTGATACTAAATTTGAACCATCTGGAAAAGTTCATGGTAATGATAGAATAATGAGTGCCTCTTCAATACTTGATTATATATTTAGAGAACTTGCTATTTCGTATCAAAATAGAGAAGATCTAGCACACACTCCATCTATTGGTGGCTCAGATAGATCTTTGCCAGAAGAAGAAAATACCGAAGATCAAAATCAATTACTTAAAATTATAAAAGATGTTACTAGCAAAGGCTTTGTTAGAAATAACTACAAAAAAAATCTTGTTGATTTATCTGATGTTAAAATAAATTTAAAAGGTAAAAAATAATATTATTTTTTACCTTTTAAGGCTAGACCAAGTTCTTTAAGTTGCTCTTCATTTACTTCTGATGGAGCATTCATCATTAAGTCTTGAGCATTTTGATTCATTGGAAACATTGTAACCTCTCTAATATTCTTCTCATTTGCTAAAAGCATCACAATTCTATCAATACCAGGTGCTATTCCACCATGTGGTGGTGCTCCATAACTAAGAGCATTTATCATTCCACTAAATTTTTCATCAACTTGTTCTTTTTGATAGCCAGCAATTGAGAATAATCTATACATTAATTCAGGTATATGATTTCTAATTGCACCAGAGGATAACTCTATACCATTACAGACAATGTCGTACTGATAGGCTTTAATATTAAGGGGATTATCAAAATCGATATCTTTTATATTTCCTTGAGGCATTGAAAATGGATTGTGGCTAAATTCAATTTTATTAGTAACTTCATTTTTTTCAAACATAGGGTAATCAATAATCCAACAAAATGCGAAAGTATTTTCATCTATTAAGTCTAAATCTTTAGCAATTTTATCTCTAGCTTGAGAGGTAATTTTTTCAACATCATTTATTTTTCCACAAGCAAAAAATATACTATCACCTACTTCAGCTCCAGTAATTTTCATAATTTCAACTAAAGATTCTTGGGAGAAAAACTTACCTACAGGTCCCTTGGCTGAGATATTTTCATTTTTTTCAATTGTAAAATAAGCAAGACCAGATGCACCTTGTTCCTTCGCCCATTTATCAACATTATCAAAAAAACTTCTAGGTTTTTCTTTTGTATTCTTCGTTACTATGCATCTTACTTTAGAGCCAGATTTTACAAGTTTTTTGAATATTTCAAAACTAACATCATCACGTGTAAATATGTCTGATAAATCATAAATGATTAATGGGTTTCTTAAGTCAGGTTTATCAGATCCATACTTAAGCATAGTTTCGTCATAGGGTATTCTTGGAAATTTCTCATGCATTAACTTTTTTGAAGAAAAGTTTTTAAAAACATTAACTATTAATTTTTCAACAACTTGAAATACATCTTCTTGTTCAATAAATGACATCTCTAAGTCAAGTTGGTAGAATTCGCCAGGACTTCTATCGGCTCTAGCATCTTCATCTCTAAAACATGGGGCAATTTGAAAATATTTATCAAATCCAGATACCATTATTAATTGTTTAAATTGTTGAGGTGCCTGTGGTAAAGCATAAAATTTTCCAGGATTTAATCTACTCGGTACCAAAAAATCTCTAGCACCTTCTGGGCTTGAAGATGTAAGTATTGGAGTTTGAAATTCTAGAAAACCTAATTTGAACATCTCATTTCTGATAAATGAAATAACTTTTGATCTTAAAATAATATTATCATGGATTTTTTTTCTTCTTAGATCAAGAAATCTATACTTAAGTCTAATTTCTTCAGCATATTCTTGGTCACTAAATACAGGCATTGGAAGTTCTTTACATGTGCCTAGTATTTCAAATTTATCAATATTAACTTCTATCTCTCCAGTTTGAAGTTCAGAGTTAATAGTGTCAGTACTTCTCTTAACAACTTTTCCATTAATCTTAATTACACTTTCTAACTGAATTTTTTCTAATAATTTAAAACTTTCATTGCTTTTATCAACAATGCATTGAGTCATTCCATAATTATCTCTTAAATCTATAAATAAAAGATTTCCATGGTCTCTCTTTTTATTGATCCATCCTGATAGTATGATTTGTTGACCATTATTATCACTATTTAATTCACTACAATTATGTGTTCTATATTTATTCACTTATTCCTCTAATGCTTCATTTATAATCTTAAAGTCGATTGATTTTTTCTTTTTTAAACTAATCTTGTCAATTTTATATATGAATTCAAATATTTTGCCATACGATCTCTCAATTCTTTTAATAATAAAATCAATCAATTTTTTATCTAAGGTAATCTGTCTATCAGATAAATTTTTTAGCACTAAAGCAAACATTAATTCATCATCAGGGTTTGCAATTTTTGTTAAAAGACAATTTTTAGTTCTTGATTTAAGATCTTCTAATTTAAAGTTAATTTCAACTATTGGCTCACAAGATGTAATTATTAAAAATTTATTATCTTGATCAATTATATTAAAAAGTGTGTACATAAGTTTTTCATCTATGTTTAATGTCAAATTATCTAAAACAACATTTTGATAAGGCTTAATTGCTTTTAAATTATCATCATTGAGCAAATTTGGTTCAATTATAATTCCACCAAATTTTTTCAAAAAAATGTTAGTTAAATGAGTTTTGCCAGAAAATTTTTCTCCACTAATATTTAAAAAATTTTTTTCCCATTTCGGCCACTTATTAATTAATTCAAAAGAATGATAGTTACTTTTCCCAACATAAAAATCGTCATCTTTGAAATTTTGTTCATAATCAAAATCTAATAATAATTGGTTTAAACTTTTCATTTAACTGCCCAAACATTATTTTCCATTATTAAATTAAAATTTTTTTTATTCATATCATTAAGAAAGGTTTTTGGAGAACCATTATAAATTATTCTATATTGAGTAAATTTGTTATCAAATTTAAGTATATAAAAGTTCGATATCAAATCAATATTAGCAAGTGTCTCTTCCAAGGACATTAGTTTTTTATAATTGATTGATTCTATAGAAATAGTCAAAGGAAGCTTTATAGATGTGTTTATCTCATTATTTTTTTTCCATTCATCTTCATAAATACTCTTTAAATTTTTTAAAATTTTATTAATGTCATTTTCTTGAGTTAAATCAAGATTGGAATAATTTTGATTATTTATTTTTAAAGAATTATTTAGATTAATTTTTGAAAGTATTTTTACATCATTTTTATTTTTATATATTATAGATATTATGTAATCATTTAAATCATACTTTTTTATTAAATCTATAAAATCATATGACTCAATTGAACTTGACATCATTTGAAGTTTGATCAAATCTTCAAGGTCATCACTTGGTAATAAATAGTCTAGTAATTGATAATTATTTTTTTCATCATTCCATTTCTCATAAAAAATATTAGAATTAAACAAATTAATACTCTCATTTTTTGTATCCACTAATATTGGGATCAATAAAACTTTATTTCTTATTGGTATTGATGGAAATATATTTCTTTTTTCTAAAAAATTTAAAATTTTTTTTTTGTTAAAAGTAGTTTCAAGCTTTGCAAAATATTCATTATTAATAAATTTTTCATCACTTATTGTAAAGGAATCGATCATGCCTTTGAGTTCTTTAATTTTAATATTCTTAATTTTATTTTTATCACCTGAGGTTGTAATCATGGAGAGTAAGTTTGAAAAAGAAGCTTTGAAACCCTCGTCTATGACACTGCTTTTCTTAAAATTTAGCTCAAATGGAGATGAAATATCAATATCAGTCACTTTAAAAGTATTTGCACTCAAAAAAGTTGTGGAAAAAATTATTATAAATAGAACCAATGAAATAAAAAATATATATACTTTTTGTAATCTTAACATTTTATTAATAATTTGCATATTTTATACTAATGAAAAAAAAAAAATTTACCTATAAAAAAAGTGGTGTAAACATAAATGCAGCTGACAACTTTGTTAAATTTATTTCTTCAATTTCATCAAAAAATAAAGGCAAAAAAAAGTTGAACAACATAGGTAGTTTTGGTTCAATTTCTAGCATCCCAAAAAATTTAAAAAACCCCAAAATTGTTGCTTGCACTGATGGCGTTGGTACAAAAGTAGAAATAGCAAATTTACTCAATAAATATGATACAATTGGCATTGATTTAGTGGCAATGAGTGTAAACGACTTAATTGTTCAAGGAGCCAGACCATTATTATTTTTAGATTATATTTCAATTAATAAGATTAATTTAAAAAAATTAAAATCTATCTTAAAAGGAATAGTAAAAGGTTGCAAAATTTCTAACTGTGAATTAGTTGGTGGTGAAACTGCAGAAATGCCTGGTACCTATGAAAAAGGTAAATTTGATATAGCAGGTTTTGCTGTAGGGTTAGTTGATGAAAAGAAAATTCTCTACAAAAAAAATATTAAAAAAAATGACTTGGTGTTAGCTATACCTTCAAGTGGAATTCATTCTAATGGTTATTCTTTAGTTAGATATATTTTAAAGAAAGGAAAAATAAATTTAAAAAATGATCCATTTTTGAAAAAAGAATTATTAAAACCAACAAAGATTTATGTGAAAGAGGTTTTGAACCTAATTGATAAAAACTTTTTAAAAGGCTGTGCAAATATAACTGGTGGTGGATTAGCAGATAACATTAAAAGAATTATGCCAAATGGATTGGTTGCTAATATAGACTTAGGTAAGGTTAAAACTAAAAAAATTTTTAAATGGTTAAAGAAAAACAATATTGAAGATAGGGAAATGTTAAAAACATTTAATTGTGGAGTTGGTTTTTGTTTAATAATTAAACCAAATAATCTAAAAAAAATTACAAAATTTTTTACAAAAGAATTTAAACCTTATGTTATTGGAAAAATAACTGCTGGAAAAAATAAAGTTAAGCTTAATGGAAAAATTGACTGGTCTTAAAAAGATAAAAACTGCAGTTTTTATTTCAGGAAAAGGAAGTAATTTAAAAAATATAATAAGATTTTCTAAGATAAAAAAATCACCTATCTCAATAAATGTAATTATTTCTAATACCAATAAAGCTAGGGGCTTGAATTTTGCCAATCAATCCAAAATTAGTAAAAAAATATTTGATTATAAAAATGTTAATTTTGCAGAAAATCAAATATTAAAATTTTTAAAAAAAAAAAAAATAAAATTTATTTGCTTGGCTGGTTTTATGAAAATTCTATCTAAAGGATTTATTAAAAAATTTGATGGTAAGATAATTAATATACATCCATCTTTACTTCCAAAATATAAAGGTCTTGATACTCACAATAGAGCTATCAAAAATAAAGAAAAATTTGCAGGATGCACTGTTCATTATGTAACTGCTAAATTAGATTCTGGAAAAATAATATTGCAAAAAAAAATTAAAATAACAAGTAAAGATAATCCTAAAACTTTAGCAAAAAAAGTTTTGAAGCAAGAGCATAAATTATATCCTGCTGCTATTAAGAAAATTTTTTATTAATCTTTAAAAAAGAAATCAATTTCTATTTTGGCATTTTCAACACTATCAGATCCATGTACTGAATTTTTATCAATAGAAATTCCATATTTTTTTCTTATAGTGCCTTCTGCGGCTTCTTCAGGCTTAGTTGCTCCCATCAACTCTCTATTTGCCAAAACTGCATTCTCTTTTTCAAGCACCATCACAACTATTGGCCCGGATGATAAATATGTGCATAAATCGTTATAAAATGGTTTTGTTTCATGAACCTTGTAAAATTGTTCTGCTTCAGATTTAGCTATTTGGATTTTTTTATCTTTAACAATATTAAAACCTTTATTTTTAAACATTTCCTTAATTTCATTGTCTAAATTTCTTTCTACTGCATCTGGTTTAATAATTGATAGTGTTTGCTCTATATTACTCATAATCATCCTCTATTAGTTTATTTAATAATCTTACTCCATAACCGGTTGCTCCACCTGAGTTTAAAGCTCCACCATATTTTGAAAAAGCCATACCCGCTATATCTAGATGAGCCCAAGGTGTCTTGTTTAGAATAAATCTTTGTAAAAATTGTGCTGCAGTTGTTGATCCTGCTCCACCAACATAATTTATATTTTGCATATCAGCATTTTTTGAGTCTATAAGCTTATCAAAGTTTTTATGTAGAGGCATTCTCCATAATTTTTCATTAACCTTCTCACCTGCTGTTAATAATTGTTTTGATAATTTTTCATCATTTGAAAATAACCCTGCATATTCAGACCCTAATGAAACTATAATTGCACCTGTTAAAGTTGCTAAATCAACAATAAATTTAGGTTTAAATTTTTTCTCAGTAAATGTTAATGCATCAGCCAAAACTAATCTACCTTCAGCATCTGTATTTAATATTTCAATTGTTTTACCACTATAAGATTTAACGATATCTCCAGGTCTTTGAGCATTTCCACTTACCATATTTTCTACAAGTCCAACAACACCAACTGCATTAATTTTAGATTTTCTTAATGCAAGGTTCATCATTAAACCAACCACCGTAGCTGATCCTGCCATATCATAGGTCATGTCTTCCATGAATTTTGCTGGTTTTAATGAATAACCACCTGTGTCAAAACAAACTCCTTTTCCTACAAATGCTAAAGGTCTAGAATTATTTTTTGCACCATTCCATTCCATTGTTACTAGGTATGATCCTCTAACACTTCCCTGTCCTACACCAAGTAAAGCATTCATGCCCAATTTCTTTAATTTTTTATTGTCATATATATTTATTTTTAAACCAAATTTTTTTAATGAATTTATTCTTTTTGCATATTCATCTGGATGTAAAATATTTCCTGGCTCAGACACTAAGTCTCTAGCAAAAAAAGTTCCTTCTTCAAGAGCTTTAAACTTTACTTCATTTTTAAAAGTTAATTTACTTTTTTTACCAATTATATTTACTAAAAATGATTTTTTTTCTTTTTTAGATTTATAGATGTTAAATTCGTAGGATTTTAATTTTAAGCCGTGAAGAAAATAACCTATAAAATCTTCTATTTTACTTTTTATGCTATCAGCATTTATTGTAAATTCACCTTTATTTCTATAATTAATATATGAGTAGAATTCTGCTCCTAAATTTTCTACATCAGTAGTTTCTAGGTTGTTTTTAATAGATATTAAAATTATCTTTTTTTTAGAATTTACCTCAAAAACTAATAGATTTTTTTTTAAATCACTTGTTTTTAATAAGTCATTTATGTAAGAAAACTCTGAATTAGAAATATATTTTTTTAATTTAATTGTATTGAACTTTTCATCGACAAACAAAACAACATTAGTTGAAGGTTTTTTCGGTGCATTATTTTTATAAGATATTTGAATAGACATAGATTTTTAAATACATACCATAAGTTGAATGTTATATATGTATAAAAATTAATAATTTCAATGAAAAAAATTTATTTTAAATTTATAAGCGACGTCACTATTTTTTTTATACTTTCAGTCATGAGTGTGGCTGCAATTGTTTGGGTAATACAGGCTGTAAATTTTTTAGATTTTGTTTCGGAAGATGGGCACAGCTTTTCCACTTATTTTAATTATACCCTTCTAATATTCCCAAAAATTATTGGTAAAATATACCCATTTGTCTTTTTTCTATCATTATTTTTCATAATTGTGAGATATGAAAATAATAATGAACTAATTATTTTTTGGACACATGGGGTTACAAAAAAAAAAATAGTAAATTTAGTCATTAAATATTCTTTAATAGCCTCATTAACACTTTTAATTCTAACTACATATATTATCCCAAATTCTCAAGATAGTGCTAGGTCACATATAAGAGCATCTGGTCTAGACTTATTTCCTTCCTTAATTAAAGAAGGGAATTTTAATGATACAGTCTCTAATTTGACTGTGTTTGTAGAAGAAAAAAATAAATATGGAGAATTAAAAAATATTTTTTTAAAAAACTCAATAATGTCTGTTGATAATTCAGAAAAAAATGGATTTAACATTATATTTGCAGAAAGAGGTTATTTTAAAAATAGTAACCAAAACAATTTCCTAACCCTACTAGATGGTACTTTTTTATTAAGTGAAGACTCAAAATTTACTAGTTTTACTTTTGAAAAAATAGATTTTGATCTTTCAAAATACTCAACTAAAACTATCACTTACACTAAAATTCAGGAAGTTCAATCATCCTATCTCTTTAATTGTATCTATCGCATAAAAACAAATGCTCAATCAGAAAGAAGACAGGCTTTTATTAAATTTAAAGATTCATTTGACAGATGTAATGAGAAATTTATTCCTGAGGCTGTTCAAGAACTTTTTGAAAGAATAATTGTAGCTTTTTATATTCCTGTATTGGCACTAATTAGTGCATTGCTTTTATTATTATCTAAAGATCAACTCAATTATAAAAGACAAAAATTTATTATATTTCTTTTTTCACTTGTGACTATTGTTGTTCATGAAATTTCATCTCAGTACTTTATATCAAACATAATTACTAACATTTTATTTTTATCTCTTCCTTTTTTAATGTGGTTAAATATATATTTTTTTATAAACAGAAAGCTCAAAATAAACTAAACAAATGATTTTAAAAACATACGTCAAATATATAACAAAAACATATTTAGAAAACTTTGTAAGGGTTTTTTTTATTTTTTTTAGTTTAATTTTTATTTTAAATATATTTGAGGAAATAAGTCATTTTAAAGATACGGAAAAATCAATTTTTTTTATGATCTTTATGACTTTATTAAATGTACCATCTATATTATTTCTTATTACACCATTTATTTTTTTAATATCTACTCAATTCTTTTTTTTAGACATATTTAGTAAGGACGAACTTATTGTTTTTAAATCTTATGGACTAAGTAATATAAAAATACTTAAAACTATATTATCCATATCATTAATATTGGCTCTATTGCTTACAATTTTTCTTTACAGTTTTTCTTCAAAATTACAATTTATATACCTAGACTTTAAAAATAAGCACTCCCAGGATAATAAATACCTTGCTGTTGTAACAGAAAATGGCCTTTGGATTAAGGATGAAGCAAATGGAAATATAAACTTAATCAATGCCTACAAAATGGATGAAAATATTCTACGTGGTGTCACTATAACTATTTTAAATAAACAATTTGAATTAATTGAAAATATTACTAGTAACGAAGTTGATATTACTAAAACTAAATGGATAATCAAAAATGCTAAAGTAGTAAAATTTGATTCAACGGTTATAGATAGTAAAAATGAAATTCTCTTTCAAACAAATCTTGATTATAAAAAGATAAATAGTTTATTTTCAAATTTATCCTCACTATCTTTTTTAGAATTAAAAAAATTAAAAAAGAGTTATACTGATCTTGGATACTCAACGGATGATTTAGACTTACATACCCAGAAGCTTTATTCACACCCTATTTTTATGGTATTAATGACTTTATTGGCTAGTATAATAATGCTTAATGTAAAAAGATCGCAAGAAAATTATTTTTATATTATATTAGGAGTTTCAATTTCTGTAATGACATATTATATAATTTACTTATTTAATTTACTTGGATTAAATGGAAGACTTCCCATTACTTTTTCAGTTTGGATTCCATTACTGATAATAGCGCTAATGAGTTCAATAGGTATGGTTAGGTTAAATGAAAAATAATAGTTTTAAAAAAATCTCAATTATATTATTTTTTTTTATACTTATATTAAATTCAATTTCTCAATCTAGTGAATTTGAGTTTAATGGTAAAGAAATAGACATTGTAGATAATGGGAAAAAAATATTAGGCTATAATGGGATAGAAATTTTTTTAAATAATAAAAAACAAAAAATTACTGCAAATAAATTTAAGTACGATAAAATAAAAAAAACACTCACTATAATTGGAAAAATTAAATTTATTGATACGAGTGCTGAAATAGAAATTTTATCAGATGAGGCGGTTTATAACGAAGAAAAAAAAAGCTACGAATTTGAGGGTAATGTAGAGGCAAAATTTTTAAATAAATATTTTTTAACAACAGAACAAGTGACATATAATAAGTTAAAAGGTTTAGTTTCATCTAATGTTGCAACCGAAATAAATGACAATCTGGATAATCAATTTATAGTATCAAGTTTTAAATACTTTAGACTTTTAAATCAAATCAATGCAAATAGTGTCAAATACATTGATGCACAAAAAAATAGATATTCCTTAGATGAAGCTATCCTAGACTTAAACTCAAGTAAAATTTTAGGTAAAGATATTGCAATAAACTTTAATAATAATTTTTTTGGCAACCCTAAAAATAGTCCTAGAGTCAAGGGGGCTAGTATTTTTGCAGATAATAATTTAAGTAAAATCTCTAAAGGTACTTTTACAACATGTAAAAAAAGTGAAAAATGTCCCCCTTGGGTCATTTCAGCAGAGGAAGTTGAACACAATAAAAAAGAAAAAACAATAAATTATAAAAATGCTTGGTTAAAAATCTACGATAAACCTGTTTTATATTTCCCAAAATTTTACCACCCAGATCCAACAGTAAAAAGACAATCTGGTTATCTAATGCCACTATATGCCAACTCTAGTTCCACAGGTTCTTCAGTCCACATTCCTTATTATAAAGTTCTAGGTGATCATAACGACCTTACATTTAAACCTAGAATTTACTCAAATGAGTCATTACTTATACAAAATGAATATCGTCATTATACAAGAAAGTCTAAAAACATAATTGATGCAAGTTTTCTTAAAAAACAAAGTTTAAACTTTTCTAAAAATCAGACTACAACTCATTTTTTTTCTAATTCTATAATAGATTTTGATTCTTCAGAGTTTGAAGAAATGACACTGGAGATTAATTTACAGAACACTTCGAATAATACTTATTTAAAAACATATAAAATAGACTCACCTTTAATAGATAACAATTCTACTTTAAATTCTTATTTAAATTTGTATGGGTCAGCTGAAAAAACAACTTTCGATATCTCGATCGATTCATATGAGGATCTGACGAAGAAAAATGAAAGTGACAAGTATACTTTCATTTACCCTAGTTTTGAAGTTGAAAGACAGTTAGAAAGTAACTTTAGTTTACCTGGAAATTTTACTTTAAAAACTGAGGGTTATCAAAAAAAATATAATACCAATGCATATGATGGTGTTTTAATAAATGATCTCTTATATTCTAATACTTATTTTGACAAAGGGATCAAGAATGATTTTTATGCGCTGCTAAAAAATGTTAATAGTAAAGGTGTAAATTCTACTACTTTTAAAAATAAAGAAGACGCACAGCTACTTCCATTAGCTTCATATAAGTTATCTTACCCATTATCGAAAAAAAACCTTTTATCAAAAAATTTATTCACACCTACTACTTCTCTTAATTTTAGTCCCACTAAAAATGAAAGTTTAACTAAAAATGATGAAAGAATTGATATTAATAATGTCTTTTCATTTAATAGAATAGGTACATCGGACGCAGTGGAAAGTGGTTTGTCCATTGCAGTAGGAGGAAAATATAAAAAAGAATATCTCAAATCAGATAAGTACTTCTCTTTTAATATTGCACAAAACTATAGATATAAAAAGAATGATGATCTGCCAATAAATGGCTCTATAGGTAAAAAGTCATCTGATATTTTTGCTAACATAGAGTACAACCTAAATGACAGCTTTAACCTTAAATATGATTTTAACATGAAAGAAAACTTAAAAAAATCAAATTATGACTTAATATCTACAAAATTTAGTTTTGATAATTTCGTAACAACATTCGAATATTTGGATGAAAAAAATAGTATAAATAAAAATAGCTTCATAAGTAATAAAACTTCATTGTTAATTGATGAAAACAATACTTTGAGCTTTGGAACAAGAAAGAATAGAAAAATTAATTTAACAGAATATTATGATTTAATTTATCAGTATACAAATGATTGTCTTGAAGCAGGTATTGCCTACAAAAAAGAATATTATAACGATAGTGATTTAAAATCGGAAGAACAAATTTATTTCACACTAACAGTTATGCCATTTGGCAAAATAAAATCTCCAAGGTTAAAATAATGTATAGAGTTCTAAAGCTTATTTTTAGCGTGATTAGTTTATACATAATGGCTTTTAATTTATCAATTAAAGCCGAAAATAATGTAAAAATAATTTATAATATTGGCGACACTATGATTACAAATATTGATATCAAAAATCAATATAGATTCTTGTTATTAATTGATAAAAATTTCTCAAAATTAGATGAGAAACAAGGCTTAGAGATAGCAAAACAAGAATCAATTAATGATAAAATCAAAACCAATGAATTAAAAAAAACTTTTGATTTAGATAAAAACTACGATTTAATAGACGATATAATTAATCAACACTTTAAAAAAAATAATATTAATTCTAATAAAGAAATAAAAAAACACTTAAAAGATTATAACCTCGAGTATGAATATTTGCAGAAAAAATTTCAAATAGATCAGCTTTGGAGGGAATTAATTGTTTTAAAGTTTTCAAAAAAAATAAATATAGATGAAGAAAAAATAAAAAAAAGAATATCCAAAAGAAAACTAACTGAAAAAAAATCATTTCTGCTAAGTGAAATTCTTTTTGAATTAAAAGATAGTGAGATTTTAGAACAAAGATTTGAAGAGATTAAGAAAAGTATTTCTGAAAAAGGTTTTGATGTGTCGGCAAGTCTTTTTAGTATTTCAGAAAGTTCCAAATCAGGAGGTAAAATTGGATGGATAGATGAAAACCAATTTTCAGAAAAAATTTTAAAAAATATAAATATATTAAAGATAAATGATATAACTAAACCTATCAAAGTTTCTTCTGGATTTTTAATAATTAAATTAGAGGATGTAAAAAAAGTTAAACAGGCTAAAAATTTAAAAGCTGAATTAAATAAAATTATACTATTTGAAAAAAATCGTCAGTATAATGAATTTTCTAATATTTTTTTTGAAAAATTAAAAATTAATACATTTATCAATGAAAGATAATGCTATTTTAATAGTTGCTGGTGAGCCAAATAGTATTTTTTTAGAAATTTTTTTTAAAAGTTTAAAAAAAAACTATTACAAAAATCCCTTAATAATCATTGTTTGTAAAAAATTATTGATCAAACAAATGAATCATCTGGGGTTTAATTTTATGATAAACGAATTAGATCTAAACGATATAAATTTTAAAAAACTAAATAATGATAAGATTAATATTATTAACGTAAACTATAATTTTATAAATGCATTTGAAAAAATTTCTAAAAAATCAAATAACTATATTAAAAAATCTTTTGACATTGCCATAAAAATTCTTAGAAAAAATAAATTTTCTAAATTAATCAATGGTCCAATTTCTAAAAAACATTTCTTAGAAGGAAAAATTTTAGGGATTACAGAGTATTTAGCTAATGAGAGTAAAAAAAATGAATTTGCCATGCTAATTTTTAATAAAAAAATATCAGTTAGTCCATTAACAACACATCTTGCTTTAAAGGATGTGCATAAACATATTTCAAAAAAAAAAATATACATACATATAAAATTAATTGCTGAATTTTATAAAAAAAATTTTAAAAGAAATCCAAAAATTGCAATAACAGGTCTTAATCCTCACTGTGAAAGTAACTTTGTTAACAGTGAAGAAAATACAATAATTAAACCTGCTATTAAAAACTTAAAGATCAAAAATTATAAAATTGAAGGTCCCTTTCCTGCAGATACTATTTTTATGAAAAAAAATTTGAATGAATTTGATGTAATTGTTGGAATGTACCATGATCAAGTTTTGACTCCTATGAAGGCCCTATTTGGCTTTGATGCTATTAATATAACTCTTGGTTTACCGTTTATTCGCATTTCACCAGATCATGGTCCAAATTCTTCTATGTTAGGTAAAAATTTATCTGACCCTAAAAGCTTAATAGAGGCATTAAAATTTTTAGATAAATAAATGTTTTTTAAATCCAAAAAAAGTTTAGGTCAAAATTTCTTGATAGATCGCAATATTCTAGAACTGATTGTTGATACAGTTAAAATTACAAATAAAGAAATTTTAGAAATCGGTCCAGGTAGTGGAAATTTAACTTCATTCATTTTAAAAAAAAATCCTAAAAAAGTTTATACAATTGAAAAGGATGATGAACTAGCCTTATTATTACAAGATAAATTTAATAATGAAATTACTATTATTAATGAGGATGTTTTAAAAGTATCTGAAGAAAAAATTTCTAATGAAAAACTGACTGTATTTGGAAACTTGCCTTATAATATCTCCACCGAAATACTTTCAAAATGGATAGTTAACATAGATAAAGATTTCTGGTTTGAAAGCTTGGTATTAATGTTTCAAAAAGAAGTAGCTGATCGAATTATTGCAGAATCTAATACATCTAAATATGGAAGATTATCTATTTTATCAAACTGGAAATTAAATATTAAAAAAATTGTAGACATTAAACCACAAAGTTTTTCCCCAAGACCTAAGGTTGATAGTACACTTTTATTATTTACACCAAGAGAAAATTTTTTTGAATTAAAAGAAGCTAAAAATCTTGAAATGATCACTAGAGTTTTTTTTAGCCAACGAAGAAAAATGCTTAAAAAGCCATTTAATCAAATCTTTAAAGATTCAAAGAGTGTTTCAAAAAAGTTTAATATTGATCTTAATCTTAGGCCACAGAATCTAGAACCTGAAATGTATTTTAAACTTGTTAAAGAATATGAGAGTTTAAGAAATTAGTTTATTGACATGTTTTCTGATAAATTCTTTGTCATAATCTTTTGATCCATTATTTATTTCTGCATCAATCAAATTACTAATTTTGGAGTAGCAATCATCCAAGTTATCATTTACGATTACATAATCATAATTGATCCAATGTAGTACATCTCTACTAAATTCTTTCATTCTTTCTTCTACAATCAGCTTATCTTTCATGTCTCTATTAGATAATCTTTTAAATAATACCTCTTTGCTTGGAGGTAGAATAAAAAAAGTTATTAATTTATAATTTAACTTTTTATTTTTAATTTGATCAGCACCCTGCCAGTCAATATCAAATATTACGTTTTCACTTTTTTCTAGTTTCTCTATGACAGGTGTTCTTGTTGTGCCATAAAGATGATCAAAAACAGTAGCATACTCTAAGAATTCCTCATTTTTAACTAATGCTTCAAATTTATCATTATTTATAAAATAATAATCTTTGTCTGCAATCTCGTTATGTCTTGGTTTTCTAGTAGTGTGAGATATTGATATGTGAAAATTTTTATTTTTAGAAAGAAGTTTTACTAAAGTGGTTTTACCTGCCCCAGATGGGGATGATAAAATCACCATAATCCCATCTTTTTTTATGGACATTTAAATTTCTAGTTTGCTTTGCCTGCTATAAAATTAACAGCATCACCTACTGTAAGAATTTTTTCAGCTTCACTGTCTGAAATTTCTGAACCAAATTCTTCTTCAAAAGCCATTACTAATTCAACTGTATCTAAACTATCTGCTCCAAGATCGTCTATAAAACTTGAATCTTCTAACACTTTTGCTTCGTCTATACCTAAGTGATCCGCTACAATTTTTTTAACCTTATTTGAAATATCTTCTGACATAATGTTCCTTTTTGTTATATTTCGTTAATAGTCCAAAAAGCAACTTTGTCAACCCAAATACATGCCACCATTAACATGTAGGGTTTCACCAGTAATATAGTCTGATTGATCAGAGCCTAAGAAAGATACAGCATTAGCAATATCATCAGGTTTACCCAGTCTATTAGATGGGATTTTAGCTATAATTGCTTCTTTATGCTTTTCATTAATCTGATCTGTCATAGCAGTGCTTATAAAGCCAGGTGAGATACAATTTACATTTATATTTTTTTTGGCATATTCGATAGCTAAACTTTTAGACATAGCAACAATTCCAGCTTTTGATGCTGTATAGTTAGCTTGACCTGCATTACCTGTATGTCCTACTACCGAAGTAATATTAATAATCTTTCCAGATTTATTTTTAAGCATTTTTTTTATTGAATATTTACACATCAAAAAAGTGGAAGTTAAATTAATATTTATTACTTTTGACCACTCTTCTAAACTCATTCTAATAGTTAAATTATCTTTTGTAATGCCTGCATTGTTAACTATGCAATCTAATGATCCACCTAATTCTTGTGTTGCATTTTCTATAAATTCTTCAATTTTTTCATGTTGAGAAATATCAAATTTTAGAATACTTATATTATTAAATTTTTTTTTTAACTCTTCTAATTTTTCTATTCTTGTGCCAGTTGCTAAAACATTTGCACCATTTTTACTTAAGTTTTCAACTATAGAGTTACCAATTCCACCTGAGGCACCTGTGACTATGATATTTTTATTCTTTAAGTTACTCATCAATATTTATTAATCTTATATCTTCTTCTGAATTTATTGCACTAACTTTTACATTCTTATCAATTCTCTTTATCAAGCCAGATAAAACTTTACCAGGACCTATTTCTATAAATTGTGTAATACCCTTCTCAATCATTAGTAAAACACTTTCACGCCAACGGACACTGCTTTCAATTTGTCTAACTAATAATTCTTTTAATTCATTTGAATTTAATATTTCTTTTCCTGTAACATTTGAAATAAGAGCTTTTTTTGGCTCATTAAAATTTAATTTGGCTATTTCATCTCTCATTACAACTGTTGCATTATTCATTAATTTACAATGAAATGGGGCGCTGACTGGAAGTTTAATATTTTTAATATTAGAATCCTTTAGATCAATCATCATTTTATCTAAATCTTCAATTTTTCCACTTAAAACTATTTGCCCCACAGAATTATCATTTGCTATAAAGCATTCATAATTATTTTTATTTTCATCAATAATTTTTTTTATCACTTCAATTTCAGAGCCTAAAACTGCAACCATTCCACCAACACCTTTTGGAACTGAATTTTGCATTGCGTTACCTCTAATCTTTAAAATCTTTAAAGTTTCTGAAAATGATAAAGATCCTGCGGCCGTTAGTGCAGAATATTCTCCTAAAGAATGACCTGCGTAAAATTTTGCTTTATCTAAATCAATTTTAAACTCTTCTTTAATTAATCTGAATATTGAGTAGCTAAGTAAAAATATTGCAGGCTGAGTATTTTCGGTTAGGTTTAATTCTTCTTTAGGACCATTTAAAATAAGGTTTGACAGTGAAAAACCAAGTGTATCGTCTGCTTCCTTGAATAAATCTTGAACTAAGCTATATTTAGCATGTAAGTCTTTGCCCATTCCTACTAATTGTGAGCCTTGACCTGGAAAAATAACAGAAAACATTTAATTATCTAAATTTTATTATGGTTTTAAGTGTTGTAATTCAATTATTATAATAGTATATCCTCACTTTTTATTAAAGAACATTTATGAATTTATACGAACACACAATAGTTGCCAGACAAGATACCAGCCCAGCTCAAGTTAAGCAATTGGCTGAAAAATATTCTAAAATAGTAGAAAAAAATGATGGCGAAATAGTTCAGACTGAAGATTGGGGCTTATTAAACCTAGCCTATGCTATTAAAAAAAACAAAAAAGGCATCTATATGCACTTTAAAATTAAAGGTTCTGGAAAAATTATTGACGAATTAGAAAAAAATGAAGTTATTGATAAAAATCTTTTAAGGTATATGACCGTGAAGGTTAAAAAATTTGATTTAGAAGCGAAGTATTTTTCAAAAAAAGATGAATATGAAAAAAAAGAATACAAAAAAGATTATAATAGAGATTAATTATGCCATCAAAAAAAAGAGCGGGTAATAAGAAAAAAGGAAGCCAAAGTAACTTTGCAAAATTAAGTCTATTTCAACCTAATAAATATAAATTTAAAAAATCTTGCCCACTATCAACAAAAGGTGCACCAGTAGTTGATTATAAAAACATCAGATTGTTAAAAAAATATATGTCTGAAAATGGTAAGATCTTACCATCAAGAATTACAAATGTTTCACAAAAAAAACAAAGAGAGCTATCATTGTCTATTAAACGAGCTAGAAACTTGGCACTAATTTAAATGAAAGTTATACTTTTAGAAAACCTTAGAAGAATCGGATCTATTGGTGAAATTATAGATGTAAAAAGAGGTTTTGCTAGAAACTATCTAATTTCAAATAAAAAGGCTCTTTACGCCTCAAAAGAAAATATTGCTGAAGTTGAAAAAATTAAATCTGAATTAGGAAAAAAAGATACTGAAAAAAAAAAAGATGCGCAAAAAATTTCAGAACAAATTAATAACAAAGAGTATGAAATCCAAAAACTAAGCACAGAAAATAAAGAACTTTATGGTTCTGTTAAACCAACAGAAATTGCAAAACTAATACAAGAAAATGATAAGCTTGATATCAAGCCTTCAATGATACAACCAATAACTGAAATTAAGTCTCTTGGTAAATTTAAAGTAAAAATTATCTTACACTCTGAAGTAGATTTTTTAATTACTATAAATGTAGTTACAGCAGAGACAATTCAATAATTATACAATTTTTTCCCCAGCATATATTTGTTATTTTTTTAAATCTTATTTCGGTTAAGGTTTATTCATGGTAAATAATTTAAGTGTTGTTAAAGATGCCTTTAAAGAACTTCCCAATAACATTGAAGCTGAACAAGCTGTAATTGGATCAATATTAGTTCAAAACGAAATATTCGATGAAATAAATACTATTATTTCAAGTATCAACTTTTACGACCCTATGCATCAGAATATTTTTTCAGCAATTGAAAGCCTTATTTATAAAGGGATGCTTGCAAATCCCATTACCTTAAAAAATTATTTTGAAAATGAAAAAGATGAACTAAATGTTCCTGAATATCTAGTTAAAGTTACAAAATTTTCTACACCGCCAAGACAGGCAATAGAATATTCAAGAATTATTTATGATATGTTTGTGAGAAGAGAGTTAATCAAGATATCAGAAAATACAATTGATGCTGCAAAACTAAATGCGCTAGATGTAAATGGACAAAATATAATTGAAAACTCAGAAAGATTATTATTTGACCTTGCTGAAAAAGGATCTTTTAATTCCTCGTTAGTTAAATTTGATGAAGCAATGAAACAAACTATTGAGATGGCTTCAGCCGCCTATAAAAATGATGAAGGGATTGTTGGTGTACCAACTGGTTTAAGAGACTTAGATGATAGACTGGGTGGACTTCATAACTCAGATTTGATTATTATTGCTGGAAGACCTTCTATGGGTAAAACTGCTTTAGCTACAAATATAGCCTTTAATGCTGCCCAAAAATTACAAGAGGCTGGTAAAAAATCTGCAGTTGCTTTTTTTTCTCTAGAGATGTCTTCAGAGCAATTATCAACTAGGATTTTAGCTGAGCAATCTAGAATTAAATCAAACGATATTAGAAGAGGAAGAATAAGTGATGAACAGTTTGATAAATTTATTGAAACTTCAAAAAACATATCTGAACTTCCCTTATATATAGATGAGACCCCTGCAATTAGCATTGCAGCAATGAGCAATAGGGCAAGACGAATTAAAAGATTATTTGGTTTAGATTTAATTGTTGTTGATTATATCCAGCTTATGAGAGGATCGGGAAATAATAGAGATGGAAGAGTTCAGGAAATTTCTGAAATTACTCAAGGACTTAAAGCGATGGCAAAAGAGCTTAAACTTCCTGTTATTGCACTTTCACAACTATCAAGAGCAGTAGAACAGAGAGATGATCATAAGCCTCAACTATCAGATTTAAGAGAATCTGGCTCAATAGAACAAGACGCTGATGTTGTTATGTTTGTTTATAGAGAGGCATATTATTTAGAGAGAAAAGAACCTAGGCCAGCAACCGTAGAACATGCAGAATGGCAAGCTAAAATGAATGAAGTCTCAAATTTAGCTGAACTTATTATTGGAAAGCAAAGACATGGGCCCACTGGTAACGTTATGGTAGAATTTGAAGCAATGTTTACTAAATTTAAAGATACTCAAATTAACTAATATCCAATATAAATAGCTTTAAATGCTATCTCATTTATACCAAAATACTATTCTAAAAAATCCCAAATCTATTTTTGTATTACTTTTAATTACACTATTAAGTTTTGGATATTTTTCTAAAGATTTTAGGTTGGATGCTTCTTCAGATACTCTTTTAATCGAAGGAGACCCAGATCTTGAATATTTAAAGAAAATTACAAAAAGATATGGATCTAAAGAATTTCTAATTTTAACGTACACACCTAATAAAGGGATGGTGGAAGAGTCTTCAGTTAATAATTTATTAAGTTTAAAATATAAAATTCAGAGTTTAGATTGGGTTGATAATGTTGTTACGTTGTTAGATGTGCCTTTATTGAATAATTCTAAAGCACCACTTCAAGAAAGATTAGAAAGCTTTAAAACCTTAAAAGATGAAGATGTTGATAAAGAGAGGGGGTTTGAAGAAATATTAAATAGCCCAGTATTTAGAAATTTTGTAATTAGTGAAGATGGTAAAACAAGCGGCATCATCGTCTATATTAAAGAGAATAATCATAACAATATTAAAGATAAAACTAAAAAAGAAATAGAAGATTATAAAGATACTTTAAAAAAAGATAATCATAAAAATATTCTTCAGATTAGAGAGGTTATTGAGAGTTATGAGGATGATGGAAAAATATATCTAGGAGGAATCCCAATGATAGCTGATGACATGATGTCATTTATTAAAAGTGATATTATAGTTTTTGGCTTAGGCGTGCTTTTATTCATCGTGGTAACTCTTTGGTATGTTTTTAGAAAATTAATATGGATAATTATTCCAATTAGTAGTTGTTTTTTTTCAGTTTTAATAATGACTGGACTTCTTGGTCTTTTAGGATGGAAGGTCACTGTAATTTCATCTAACTTTATTGCGCTCATGTTAATTTTAACAATGGCAATGAACATTCATATGAGCACAAGATTTTTGCAGCTAAGAAGTGACTTTCCAGTTTTGAGTAATTCCGAAGTTATTTCTATGACTGTTGGAAAAATGTTTTGGCCTATTATTTATACAGTATTAACAACTATATGTGCTTTTCTGTCCTTGGTGTTTAGTGAAATTAAGCCTATTATTGATTTTGGATGGATGATGACTTTTGGATTGATTACATCTTTTATTATAACATTCACTTTGTTGCCTACTCTTTTGAGTTTTACTTCAGATAATAAGTTAGAGATTAATGAAGATAAAGATTCAAAAATTACTTCTTTTTTTAGCAAAATTTCTATCAATAATAAAAAAACAATATTTTCTCTAACAGGTTTAGTTATTATTTTAAGTATAATTGGCATAAGTCGTCTTCAGGTAGAAAATAGCTTTATAAATTATTTCAATAAAAATACTGAAATATATAAAGGTATGAAACTTATCGATGAAAAACTAGGTGGCACCACTTCTTTAGAGGTTATTTTAAAGTTCCCTAATAAGGAAACATCTGAATCTAATGAAGATGATGAGTTTGAGGATTGGGGAGATGAAGAAAGTGGTAATGATGATCAATATTGGTTTACCAAAGATAAGGTGGATAAAATCAAAGCAGTTCATGATTATCTTGATGGTTTAACAGCAGTGGGTAAAGTTTTATCCTTCAGTTCTATTATAGAAGTTGCTACACAATTGAATAATAATAAACCTCTGGGGACACTAGAGATGGGAGTTCTTTATTCAAAAATTCCAGAAAGTATAAAAAAAGATATCATTGATCCATATATCTCAATAAAAAATAATGAAGCTAGAATTAGCTTAAGAATTATTGACTCACAAGATGGCTTGCGAAGAAATGATCTAATAAACCAAATAAATTATGATCTAGAAAATAAACTAAAACTTAACAAAGATGAATTTAAACTTGCTGGTGTTTTAATTTTATTTAACAATTTACTTCAAAGTCTTTTTAAATCACAAATACTTACATTAGGTCTAGTAATGATAGGTATTTTTATAATGTTTGTGGTTTTATTTAGAAATATAAAATTATCTTTAATCGGAGTAGTTCCAAACTTTATTGCTGCTTTTTTTATTTTAGGAATTATTGGGTTATTAGGAATACCTCTTGACATGATGACCATAACAATCGCTGCGATTACAATCGGTATTGCTGTAGATAATAGTATTCACTATATTTACAGATTTAAAGAAGAATTTTTACAAACTAAAGATTATAATAAAACACTAACAATTTGTCATTCTACTGTTGGTGTTGCAATACTCAATACTTCAATAACAATTATATTTGGTTTTTCGATTCTTGTTTTCTCAAAATTTATACCCACAATTTATTTTGGTGTATTCACCGGCATAGCAATGTTACTTGCAATGATTTCTGTATTGACACTTCTCCCCTCTCTTATTTTAATAAGTAAGCCTTTTGGAAAATAAAAAAAATGATTGATGTTTTAAAAGATTTTTATGAAGCAATTTCAATTATAGATTTAATTTTTTTGATCATCACTATTTTTTCTATAATTAAATGTTATAGCAATGGTTTTATTTTAAGTTTACTTTCAGTTTCAAAATGGCTCTTGGCCTATGTGATAACTTTGATTTTATTTCCTAGAATTAGACCTTATTTTAAAAATATAATTGATAGTGAATATGTGTTGGATGTGACGTTGGGTTTGTCTATTTTTGTTCTAGTGATTTTTATAATATTAGTAGTAAATAAAGGAATTAGTAAGACCATAAAATTTGTTGGCCTTGGAAGACTCGATTCTATTTTTGGTTTATTTTTTGGTTTTATTAGAGGTTATGCAATCTGTATTTGTTTATTTTCAGCTATTGATATTGTCTATAGTTATAGCAAATGGCCAATTAATGCTGATAAATCATACACCTTTCCATACATAGAAAAAGGTAGTATTTATTTAATAAAAATATTTCCAAATGATAAAAACTATCAAGATTCTAAAGAAAAAATTGAAGAATTATAATTCAAAACTTAAAGAAGAGTGTGGTGTATTTGGTATAAGCAATAGTAATGATGCTGCTGCCCTAACTGCTTTGGGTCTTCATGCGCTTCAACATAGAGGGCAAGAAGGTTGTGGAATTGTATCATTTGATGGAGAAAGATATCATTCAGAAAAAAGATTTGGTTTGGTTGGAGATAACTTTAACAAAGAAAAAGTATTAAAAAATTTACTTGGGAAATATGCCATAGGTCATAATAGATACAGTACTACAGGTGAAAATACTTTAAGAAATATCCAACCTTTCTTTGCAGATACTAATGCAGGTGGTATTGGTGTTGCTCACAATGGAAATTTAACTAACTCTGTTACACTTAGAAACAAGTTAGTTGAAGATGGGGCAATTTTTTATACTACATCAGATACCGAAACGATTGTTCAATTAATTGCGAAATCAAAAAGAAATAAAACAGTTGATAAGGTTATTGATGCAATATTTCAAATTCAAGGTGGCTACGCACTGGTTATGCTTACACAAAGTACGTTAATAGGTGTTAGGGACCCATATGGAATACGGCCTTTAATTATTGGTAAAATAAAAGACAGTTACGTATTGGCATCTGAAACATGCGCACTAGATATTATAGGAGCTAAGTACATAAGAGATGTAGAGAACGGTGAAATTGTTTTGATTGAAAACAATGAGTTAAAAAGTTTTAAACCCTTCCCAGTGAGAAAAGTTAGGCCTTGTGTTTTTGAATATATTTATTTTGCAAGACCAGATAGTTTATTAGATGGAAAGTCAGCTTATGAGCATAGAAAAAACTTAGGAATAGAACTTGCTAAAGAAAATAAAATTAAAGCTGACATTGTAGTTCCTGTACCAGACTCAGGTAATGCAGCAGCTCTTGGTTTTGCTCAACATTTAGGAATTAACTTTGAATTAGGTTTAATTAGAAATCATTATGTTGGAAGAACTTTTATAGAACCCAGTCAAAAAATTAGAAGTTTGGGGGTTAAATTAAAATTAAATGCCAATCAATCTACAATTAAAGACAAAAGAATTATTTTGATAGATGACTCACTTGTCAGAGGAACAACTTCACATAAAATTGTTAAAATGCTTTATGATGCTGGTGCAAAAGAGGTTCATGTTAAAATTGCCTGTCCAGAAATTAGATTTCCAGATTTTTATGGAGTGGACACACCAACTAAAAAAGAGCTTCTTGCGGCAAACAAAACAAATGAAGAAATTTGTAAATATATAGGTGCTAAATCTTTAGATTTTTTATCACTTGAGGGGTTATATAGAGCAATAGGATTTGAAAAACGTAATGACACGTACCCTCAATTAACTGATCATTATTTTACAGGTGAATACCCTGTTAAGCCTATAGATGAACTAGGTGATGATAAAATTACTCAATTATCATTGCTGAGTACTGCTTCGAATAACTAAAGTAACCATTAAATAATTCTCATAAAGAAGGGCTGAACATAAAGACTTTAAAATGAACATTAAACCCTTATATATAAATCAATGATCACTCATAAAGAGCAAATAATTAAATATTTTGAATCTGGAATTAAAGATATTAAAGATTTTAAAATTGGTATTGAGCATGAAAAATTTTTATTTGATGAAAAAACAAACAAAAGAGTAGACTACCCTACTGTCCTTAAAATGTTTTCACTATTAAGTGAGTTTGGATGGAAATCAATAATGGAAAAAGGAAATATTATTGGATTACAAAAACAAGGAAAAAGCATCACCCTAGAGCCTGGAAATCAAATTGAATTATCAGGAGATAAATTAAACAATATTCATGAGGCTTGTGCTGAATCTCATGATTATTTATTTGAATTACAACAAGTAACTAAAAAATTAAATTTAAAAATTGTTAGTGCTGGTTTTGATCCTATTTCAAGCCTTAGTGAAGTTCCTAATAATCCAAAACAAAGATATCAAGTAATGACTAAAGATATGCCTAATGGTGGTTCTTTGAGCTTAGACATGATGTATAGGACTTGTGGTACACAACTTAATTTGGATTATGACTCAGAAAAAGATTTTATTAAAAAATTCAAAATAATAAATTCTATAGTCCCTATATCTATTGCACTGTTTGCAAATTCTTCAATAGTTGAAAAACAAAAAAGTGGTTTCAGCTCTTATCGATCTAAAGTTTGGCAAGAAACATCTAGAGGTGGTTTACCTGAGGTATTTTTTGATAATATGGATTTTGAAAAATATGCAGATTTTTCAATAAACTTTCCTTTATTATTTATTCAAAACGAAAAAGAATATTTATCAGGAAGTAATTACTCATTTTCAGATTTCATGAATGGAAAAATTAATGAAGTTAATAACAGACTTCCAACTGAAGACGATTTAACTACTCACTTAAGTACAATTTTTACAGAAAATAGACTTAAGAAGTATATAGAATTAAGATCAATGGATACTTGTGGCTGGGACTGTTTATGTTCTGGACCTGCTTTTAATACTGGAATTTTATATGGCAACTTAGACGAAGCTTATGAATTAATTTCTAAGTGGGATAAAAATAAAATAATTAATGCGTATCTAGAGGCACCAAAAAAAGGTTTTAATACTGAGTTAATGGGAAAAGATCTATTACATTGGTCATCATTGCTACTGGGTATTTCAAGAAAAGGATTATTAAACAGGGATATTTTGAATAAATCTAACGATAATGAAGCTAAATTTTTAAATCACCTGGATAAACTAATTGATAACAAGTCAACAAACGCAGATCATATGATAGATAAATTTTCTAAGAATGAAAATTTAAATGATTTATATGACAAATAAGACAGTTGCAATTCAAGGTAATCATCCTTCAAAACTAAAGCCTCTAACTGATACCAGTATATTTCTAGCTATTGAAGCTCAAAGGTTAAAATATAAGATTTTTTATTATGAGCCTAAAGACCTTTCAATAATCAACGATAAAGTCATAGCTAACGGATATTACATAGAGTTTAATTATTCAGATAAACGTTTTTTTAAAATATTACATCAGCAGAAACTAGAACTTACTAAATGTAAGTATATTTTGATACGTCAAGATCCACCTTTTAATTTAGAATATATTTCAACAACTTACATATTAGATAAGATTAAAAATAAAGTTAAAATTATTAATAATCCAACATCTATTAGAAATATCTCTGAAAAACTATACTCAACATCTTTTCAAAAATATATGCCAGATACAATTTTCACAAAAGATATGAATGAAATTAATAATTTTTTTTCAAAAAACAAACAAATGATTATAAAACCTATTCATAGCTTTAGTGGAAATGATATTCATTTATTTCAAAATAAGATAAATACTAAATTAATTAAAAGCTTTATAAAAAAACATGGACATATTATGTGCCAAAAGTTTTTACCTAAAATTAAGTTTGGAGATAAAAGAGTTTTTATAATTAATGGTAAAGTTTGTGGTGCCATTTCTAGAGTTCCAAAAAAAGGATCTTTTTTAAGTAACATGAGTAAAGGAGCCATACCTATTTCTGTTAAATTAACAAAAATCGAAAATAAAATTTCAAATATAATTGGTAAAAATCTTAAAAAAAATGATATCTACTTTTCTGGTATTGATTTTATTGACCAAAAATTAAATGGAGATATTAACGTAACCTCTCCTACAGGATTAAAATCTTTTTATGATCTTACAAATATTAATCTTGCAAAAGTATTTTGGAAAGGATTAAGAGCTTGAACAATTTATCCGAACAACAAAAAGGATCTTTACTTGCATTTGTTGCAGTAATGTTTATCACACCTGATAGTTTATTTATAAGGCTCTCTAATGTTGATACCTGGGGGCTTGTTTTTTATCGAGGTCTTATTCCTTTCATCACTGTATTTTTGGGAATGTTATTAATTTATAAATTAAATTTCTTTAAAATGCTTTTTTCAAGTGGCTATCATGGGCTGCTTTATATTGGTACTTTTTCTGTAACCAATATTACTTTTGTTGTTTCAATACAAAATACCAATGTTGCAAATACATTAGTTATGATTGCAATGGCTCCTATGCTGTCTGCAATACTTGGAGCAATATTTTTAAAAGAATTACCTGATAAAAAAACATGGATTACGATATTTGTAACTTTTACAGCTGCTATTTATATATTCTACGATTCAATACAATTAGGTAACTTTTTTGGAGATATATTAGGCTTAATAACTGCTTTAGGTTTAGCTGTAGGCGCAGTCACTATTAGATCTGCAAAGGATAAAAACTTAATCCCAGCAGCTGTTGTTGGAAAGTTAATTGTAGCCATGTTTGCTCTCCTGTTTATTGAAAGTTTTGCGCTAGTTGATAGCGACCTAATTATAGTTCCTTTAATGTGTATTATGTGTGTTGCTATACCTTTTGTGCTAGTCACTATAGCTCCAAGGTTCATACCTGCGGCTGAAGTGAACCTATTCTTCTTATTAGAGACTATAATTGGTCCTATTTGGGTATGGCTGATTATTAAGGAACAGCCCAGTCTTGAAACTATGCAAGGTGGTGTTGTTATCATCACAGCCATTGCAATCCACTCATTTATCAAATTAAAGAATTCTTAATTTAATCACAATTAAGACTTGATTTACATTTAGATCGCAAATAAGTACGGTCAATTTTATGAATAAAGTTTTAAAGAATTCTTGGGCATTGTTTTTAGGTATGGGCTTTTTAATGATGGCCTATGGATTTCAAAGTTCACTCCTAGGTGTAAGAGCTGTTCAAGAAGAATTCAGTCTTGCAGCAACTGGCTTTATGATGTCTGGGTATTTTGTTGGATACTTTATTGGTACATCAACAATTACTGGTCTTATATCTAGAGTTGGTCACATTAGAGTTTTTGCAGCTTTTGCATCTTTGGCATCTTTGGTTATTTTAGTTCACTCAGTTTTTGTTAATCCTCTTGTTTGGTTTGCACTAAGATTGTTAACGGGAATAAGCATGGTTTGTATTTATACGGTTGCTGAAAGTTGGCTAAACGATAGATCATCCAATAAAAATAGAGGAAGTGTTTTGTCTATTTATATGGTTATTTTATATGGCTCAATGGGTATAGGAATGTTTTTACTAAATTTTAGTAGTCCCGCAAATTATGAACCCTTCATATTAATTTCAATCATTACATCTGTTGCACTTATACCTATTCTCTTAACTAAAAAAAAACCGCCAACATTTAAAAAAATTAAAGGTATGCCATTAAAAGAACTTTATGAAACTTCACCATTTGGAATGGTAAGTGCTCTTTTTTATGGAACAATCCAGTCAGCATTATTTACATTGTTAGCAGTATATGCGGCATCAATGAATTTTACTATTTTTCAAATATCACTTGTAACTTTTCTTTTAGCAATTTCTGGTGCTATCTCTCAATATCCTATTGGAAAACTTTCTGATAAATATGATAGGAGGAAAGTAATAGTCATCTCAACTTTTGGTGCATGTATTTTTGCTCTCTTTGCTATTTTATCATCAGGTCAAATGTATTTACCAGGTGAACTTGCCACAAGCAAAGTATGGTTTTTTATTTTTTTAATTTGTTTTTCTATTTGTAGCTTACCAATGTTCTCTTTGATTTGTGCACACACTAATGATTATATACCAAAAGAAAAATTTGTAGCAGCTGGAGCTGGTATACAGTTTACATTTGGATTAGGTGCCATGGGTGGTCCATTCCTTTGTTCAATATTTATGAATATTGTTGGCTCTAATGGTTTTTTTGTATTTTTACTTTTCTTTCATGCTTTAATAGGTGTGTTTGGTATCTATAGAATGAGAGTTAGAGAGACAGTTGAAAACCCAGACTCTCAATTTGTTGCTATGCCTTCAACCATTACACCTGCTGGTATTGAATTAAATCCAACAACAGAACCTATTGAAGAACCAAAAAAACCTGAAGAGGCTCAACTAGTTAGAAAACTTTAAGCATATTGGCCTGCCACATATCCAGAAGACCAAGCCCATTGAAAATTATAACCACCTAGATGACCAGTAACATCTACAACTTCTCCAATAAAAAATAATCCGGGGTGTTTATTGGACATCATTGTTTTAGAGGAAATTTCTTCAGTATCAATACCACCCAAAGTAACTTCTGCAGTTCTATAACCTTCACTTCCAATCGGATTTATCACCCAGGCATTTATAGAATTACTCAAGCTGGTTAATACTTTGTTAGATAATTCACATATATTTCCATTAACGTTATTTTCATTACAGATTATATGAGCTAATCGTTTAGGAAGGATTTCAGAAACTATAATATTTATATCTTGTTTAGGATTAGAAACTTTTCTATCATTTAGAAATCTATCTACATCTAGTTTTGGTGATAAGTTGACTTTGATATTATCTCCCAATTTCCAATAAGAAGAAATTTGTAATATAGAGGGTCCACTCAAACCTCTATGGGTAAACAACATTCCTTCCTCAAAAAAAGTCTTTTTAAATGAAACAACTGCTTCAACAGATAACCCTGTAAGCTCTTTACATATTGCTAGTATTTTTTCACTAAAAGTCAAAGGAACTAACGCAGGTAATGTTTCGATAATTTTCAAATTAAATTTTTGAGCGATATCGTAGCCAAACTTACTTGCTCCGATTTTTGGAATAGATAGACCACCTGTTGCAATAATTAAAGATTCACAAAAATATTTATTGTCACCAACAATTATAAAATATTTATTATCTTTTTTATCAATATCATCAATTGTTGTATCTTTTTTTAAAACTACATTTGCCATCTTGCACTCTAATAGCAACATATCTATGATCTGTTGAGCACTTTCATCACAAAAGAGTTGTCCTAATTTTTTTTCATGGAATTTAATATTGTGTTTCTTTATTAAATCTATGAAGTTATTTTGGGTGTATTGTTTTAAAGCTGATATTACAAATTTTGGATTATTTGAAATAAACTTACTAGGATGAGTGTGTATATTTGTAAAATTACATCTTCCACCACCTGATATTCTAATTTTTTCTCCTATTTTTTTTGCATGATCAACTAAAAGTACTTTTCTTCCACGTTTGCCAGCTTCTATAGCGCTCATCATACCTGCTGCACCTGCACCTACTACAATAACATCAAATTTTTCTGTCATAGATTAATAATAAAGTTTAATAATGTGGAGGTTTTTTATCAACCATGACCATACCTGCTTCATCACTGTTCTCTAATTCATTAATTCTTTTTTCAACGTTTGAAATTTGTTTTTTTAAAACAGATACCTCTTTTTGTTGAGAATACAGTTCATCACTCATTTGAGATATTTCATTTTGAAGAAAGCTGATCTGTTCTTCTAACTTTTTGACTAAATCTTCCATATAAGTGCAACTTAAAAGAGTTTCAAAATAAATCAAATAGTCAATTATGAAAATTTTTGTTATGGTTAAATCATTAGATAATAAAAATTATGCCTTCATTTGATGTAATCAGTAAAATTAGTTACCCAGAATTTGATAATGCCCTTGCCAACTGCCTAAGAGAAATTGGTAATCGATTTGACTTTAAGGGACTTGATATTTCAATTGAAAGAAAAGATAAGATTATCACCACATTAGCACCCGATGCATTAAAATTAAAACAAGTAAATGAATTATTACAAGTTCATCTTATAAGACGAAAAGTAGATCCAAGAGTGATAGCAATTAAAAATTCAGAAAATGCTGCAGGTTCATCGATTAGACAAGTTAGTGAACTAGAAGAAGGTATTAGCCAAGAAAATGCAAAAAAAATTATTGCTGAAATAAAAAAACTAAAACTTAAAATTCAGATTAAAATTCAAGGAGAAGAGTTACGAGCAGAAGGAAAAAAAAGAGATGACCTTCAGGAAACAATGTCAGCAATAGAAGCCATTGATATTGGTCTTCCAATAGAATTTGTAAACTTTAGAGACTAAACGTCATAAAATAACAATCTTAAGTTGAACTCAATTTAGACAGTATTTAACAGAAATTATTATAAATCTAGTTGAATATTAATAATTTTTTTGGTCAAATAATTCTTATAAAAAATGACTTTAAAAAAAAGAAAAAAAATTAAAACTAAAAAAAATAAGTCTAACTTAATAAAGTTAGCATCTATTACCACCAATACTTTAAGTAATGCATATTCAAAGTATATGAAGAACCTTGAAAAGAAAAAAATCAAAGAAATTAAGTTAAAAAAACTCGAACAAAAAAATGAGATTTTAAAAGAAAAAAAAGAATTAAAAATTTTAGAAGAAAAACTTAAAAAAGAAAATGATAAATTAAATTTAAAAGATATAGAATTAAAAATTAAAGAAGATTCTCTTAAAGTAGAAAATAAAAGAATAAATAAAAAAGATGAAGATCTAGGGCTAATTGATAAAGATCTCAAGGTAAAAGAAAAAGAGCTAAAAATCAAAGGAGAAGAGCAAAATAGAAAAGAATTAGATTTAGGAATTAGAGAAGAGGAGCAAAAAAATAAAGAATTAAAGGAAAAAAGAAAAAAAGAAAAATTTTTAAAAGAAATGAGAGAACAAGAAGAACAAAAGAAAGAAATTGAAAATATAAAATTGAAAGAATGGGAAGAAAAATTTGATCAAGAGCAAAAATTAAAATTACACGAGGAATTAATAAAAGAACAAAAATTTAAAGAAAGAGAATTTGCAAAGAAAGAGATAGATAGCAATCAAGACTCAGAGGTATCTGCTTCAACTTTAGAAGATTTTAAAATCGACAAAACTTATCACAACTAAATTTGAATAAAGAAAACGCAAGTAAACTCTGGAAAATGATACAGGGAGCTGGCGATTATTTACTGGGTCAATTGCCAAGCCATCCAAATCACCCTAAAGGAAGAAATCCCTACGCCCATGTTGCTCTTTGCGTCAAAGAGAAGTTTGGCAACTCATATAAAGATATTCCTGATGAAAAGTTTCAAGAAGTTGTTGATTACATTAACTTTTTGAAAGAGAACCCAAGTTAAACAAGAGAACATTCAAACACCACTCGGAAATGTTTGTGGTTTGTTTGTGGTTTTGTCCTAGATAATCCTATAACCCAGAACCACGATCCCTAAAAGTTTTTTCATTTAATTGCTATTAACAATCTATGCCAAGTGTACATTTTCCACCTAACATTTTCATACCTCTGTCAATTTGATTTTGTCTGTCTCTAACAGGATCGTATATAACCATTGAACCTGTATTAGAAGAAGTTGATGATTTTTGCTCAGCAACTTTTAATGCTATTCTATTATCAACCTCTTGAGAATATAGCTTTAGGGAGCAATCCACAAATTTTTCTGTGCCCTCTTCAAACCCAAGTGATTTGCAAGTATTTTTTGATTTTTCAATAATTTCAACCATTTCAATTTTTTCTTTTTCTTCTTTTGGAATATTTTTTTCTTTTTGTCTTAATTGACTGTTTTTTAATGTTGTATAAGTTGATTTGTCTTTAGAGGAAAGCCTAGGCAATTCAGATACAAATACGTAGTAATCTAAGTAGTTATTAAAAATTTTAATAAGTTCATAATCACCATAACCAGCAGAACCCCAGAACTTAAACTGTTTCTCAGGATCTTCCTCTTGAAATAAATATATCACATTATCTCTATCTATTGATTCATATGTGACTAACTCTTTTCCATAACTATTTTCAGCTACCCATCGATGGACATATTTACTCATAAGTCCACCCACATAATCCTCAACATCATAAGGATTCATTCCTAATTTAATTTCTCCTTTTTTAACGAGATCCGCTTGGGTATTTCTAGAAGTGGTACTTGAAGCGCAATTTTGTAAAATAATGGCTAAAATAATCATGCATAGAACTTTTTTCATAATCCAAGACTAACAAATCCTGAACCATGAGTCTATTTGCTTTAAACCTCTAATCACGTGTCTAGGTGATGGAATTACTATTTTATAATTCTTGGATACTTACTTCTCTCTGAATAAGGTTCAGTTATATTAAACTTATCTATTAAATCTTGTTTTCTTTTGATTGATAAAAAGAACCCAGCATTAATCCAGCTTTGTAGCTTTATTGTTATTCTGTAGGCTATTTTATTCTTAGTAGGATGTGATCCTATTTTTCCATATTCTATTTTTGACATATCTAACAGTTTCAAAAAATTCTTAAATATGTACGTGTCTGTAATTTTAAAACCCATATGTACAGATCTGCCAGTGGATGTTATTAGTGACTTATTCTTATTAGGTTTAGCAACGTAACCCTCACTATCCATTTGACCAATTATAAAATATTTTCTTTCTTCTTTAGTCCAATTGAATATTTCTTTTGGAAACTTCGTTTTATTATTAGTCATCTTGGCCATTTTCTTAAACAATTTTGCACTTGAAGCGTAAACATTAAAATAATTTGCAGGTTTTACTTTATAAACTTTTCTCATGGTAACTTCATGTTCAGTTAAAGTTAGTTTTCTTAACTTGCCAGTAAAAGCTGTACTTTTTTTAAGGTTATATTCGTCACCTCTACATATTAATATTGCCTGTTTAGTAGTTTCAGCAAAATCTTTATCTTTTGTATTAAGACGAAATACTTCAAATTTATAGCTTTTATTAATCTCTCCATCTCCAAGATAAACACCCATCAAATAAGCAAAGGAAGTTTTTTTATTAAATTTAGCTTGCATGTTTTTTTGGGTGATGCAGAACACCACCCATACTTATATTAGTTAATAGTAGCTTTAACTGGATACTCACGATTAAATTGAAGTTGCTCAATTACTTCTCTTTGGTAATCATCAATTCTAATGTTTCTATGAGCTGACTTACCTTTTGTGATAAACCCCATTAAGAACAGTTCACTCACGATTTTACCTACTCTAGCTCTAGAAAATCTAAATCTTCTTGCAACTTCAGCAAAGGTTGGTGAGTATTGTTTAGCTAGCGAAAATGCTAGAATATGTCTCAACACATCAAACTTAATTTTACTTAAATAAATGTATTGCTCTGTTGGTTTGTCTTCTTGGTTAAATGTATTATTTAACATTTTATTCTCCATCGGTTTAATTTGTACTAAAGCAGTACATGCTAGTGAAGCTCCTTGTTGATGAAGTAATTAATATATGAATGATGAAAAAGTTTTTCAATAAAAATACGACAAAGAGCAGTTGACTGCCAATCAACTGGCAATCCTAAATTCATGTTGAGAAATCTATATTATTTTTTTTCATGTTTCTTTCATGCTTCCCATTCTAAAAAATAAATGCACTCGTTGAGTGAGTTGAGAATTTTTCTTAATTTTTTTTGCTGACCATCAGACTCGATAAATTCTTTATTGCACTGTTAGCAAATGAATATCTTAGTGTCTAGGTGAAGGAATGATGGTTAATGAGCACTCGGAAATGTTTGTGGTTTGTTTGTGGTTTTGTCATTAAAATTGCTTAGTATTAACACCAAGTATATTTTAGTAACTAAGTAACCATAAGGGTTTTGGGACCTAAAGGGACTAGAAGGGATAGGTGGTTTTCACTATTACTCTCTGTGTCAAAGAGAAGTTTGGCAACTCATATAAAGATATTCCTGATGAAAAGTTTCAAGAAGTTGTTGATTATATTAACTTTTTGAAAGAGAACCCAAGTTAAGCAAGAGAACATTTTGTTCCAACCCACTTTTGTGGACAGTTTGTGGACAGTGTATCCCAGATAATCCTATGGCCACGATTCCAAAAATTTTTTAATAATTAGATTCATCCATAATTGATTAATAAAATTATTATAGTGATAGTTATTAACACAGTACTCACAATAATATAATTCAACCTAATATTAAATTTTTTGAAAACTATTTCAGTAATTTTTTCCCAGAATACTACAATGAAAAGAACAGCTATAGCTGGCAGAATAAATTTGATCATTCTAATTTTTAAAAATTATAGCAATATAGCTACATAAGAAAAAAATTGACAAACCTGCGAGATATTTTGTTTCCCTAGTTTTTCCAAATTTTTTATATTGGATTATACTTAATAATATAAATGTTATTGAGGTAATCAAAAAATATATTGGTTCAATGATTCCATCTAATCTAGCCATAATAAACTCTACTAAATCATAAATTGGGTATCTAGGTGTGGAATAGTCGCTAGTTAGAATTCAGCAATTCTAGGTCCTTTTTTCTTTAATCTATGATCCCTGCTAAATTTTTAGCAGCCTTTTTTTTGGATCCTGCAGTCAATCCTTTAACATAGGCTGTTGCTATTCTTTCTGGATTTTTAATATTTCTTTTTTTAAATTTTTTTAATAAGTCTTTATAGTTAGGTTTTCTAGGCATTACTTAATTAAATTTAAAAAGGTCTCAATATCAGATAGATTAGTATTCCATGCTGTAACTAATCTAACCGCCTTACCGTCCCACTCATCATCATTGATTGTATATCCTTCTGAATTTAATTTATCAATTATATCTTTTGGTATCTTTACAAATATTTCATTTGCATCAGTAGGATAAGCCAATTCAATATTTTTGTGTAGATCTAAACCTTGACTTAATTTTTTACCCATAGCGTTTGCATGTTTTGCATTTCTTAGCCAAACTTCATTTGTGATATAAGCATCTAATTGTGCTGATACAAAACTCATTTTTGAGAGTAAATGCCCCGCTCTTTTCATTAAAAAAGGTAAGTTACCAACTAACTCTGGTTTGAAAAAAATAATAGCTTCTGCTGCTAAACATCCATTTTTAGTTGCTCCAAAAGAAAGAACATCAATACCAGATTTCCAAGTCATTTCTGCAGGGCTACAATCTAATGAAACTAAAGCATTAGCAAACCTAGCTCCGTCCATATGCATATTAAGTTTATGATTATGAGCAATTTCTGATATTTTTTTTATTTCATCTAATTCATAAGCTTCACCTGTTTCGCAAAGTTGTGTAATACTTACTGATGAAGGTTGAGTGTGATGAACAACGCCCTTCCCACTAATTGATTTATTGAGCTCCTCAGCTGTAATTTTTCCATTAACTCCGTTAAGATTTACTAATTTTGCTCCCCCAGTATAAAATTCAGGTGCTCCACATTCATCTACATTAATATGAGAAAGTTTGTGACAATAGATATTTCCAAAAGATGGTGTCATCGTAGATAAAGCTAGTGCATTAGCCGCAGTTCCGGAAGATGTTGGAAAAACAATTACCTCTTTTTCAAATATTTCTGAAAATTTATCTTGTAAATTTTTTGAAATTTCATCTTCACCATAGGGAGCTCTATCTCCATCATTAGCTTTTAAAATTGCGTCTAATACTTCAGGACAAGCACCTGCAACATTATCTGAAGCAAATTTTACTCGCTCTCTTTTTGTTTTAATTTTTTCCATATTTATTGTTTTGGAAAATAATCTTTTAACTCACCTTCTCTATAAACATCCGCTGTACAACAATGAAGACCTCCACCAAATGCATAAGCATCTCTCATTTCAACCGGTATTACTTCCATTCCTAATTTATCTAATTGTTCAGCTTGATAAACTTCACTTTTTTCAACACAAACAGTTTTTGGATCTAACACTAGAACGTTCATTGAAAGCCAAGTTGAAGAATAACATAATGGTGGTGGCTCATTATGTGCTGGTTGTGCGCTATCAATAATTTCCCATCCATTGTTTTCAAATAATTTTCTTTGTTCTTTTGGAAGTTTTCTTTGTGGATTATTAATAATTAAACCTTCTTTAATAGGTGTAAATGTTGCATCAATATGAATTGGATAAGGATCACCTGGAAAATTAACAGCATGAATTCTATGGTCTTTGTAATGTCTTTTAAGCCAATCAATCCCTTTAAGATTAGTTGTAAAACCATGTTGAACAACTAAATCTTTGCCAAATCTTAAAACATCCGCTGCATCAAATAAGGCTTCTTCTTCGGTTGTTACAAAAAACTTGTCTTCAGTCCATTCTAATCTTTTTTGAATACCAATTTTATCTGATAAATAATCTTTTCTGTAATCTGCATCAGTTAATCTTGGTTTAGGAGCAGCTTCATGTCTCATATTAGGATCATCATCATAATATTTTTTTAACAAAGGTCTGTAACATAGATATTCGAACCATCTACATCTATAACTCATCGTTGCTTCTAAAATTTCACTTCCAACAGTTAATAAAACATCTCTTGGTGGCATACAGCCAAACATTGTACCTACTTCCCAATCTGGAGTTGATGTTTTTTTATTAAAATCTATTGGATCTGGTCTGTCTACTTTAATACCTCTTTTAATTAGCATATTTGAAAAATCATCTAACAACTGATTTGCCTTATCAACTGTGTCTTTCGTTCTTGGTCCAAATTGACCACGCATATCAGAGTCTTCTGGCACCTTTGCATCCAGTGCTGGTTCAGGTGCAGGGATACAAGTACCATCAGCCTTACCAACAATTACATGTTTTAAAGGGTCCCACTCATTCCAACTATTAACTATAGTTTTTTTTTCACTCATAAATTTATTACTTGATAATATTATGTTCTGGACCAAAAGGGAACTTAGTAATGTTTTCAGCGTTATCTTTCCCTATAACCAAGATATCATGTTCTCTATATCCACCAGCTCCTGAAGTTCCTTCTGGTATCATGATCATCGGTTCCATTGAAATAACCATATTCTCCTCTAAGACAGTATCTATGTCTTCACGCAATTCTAATCCAGCTTCTCTTCCATAAAAATGAGATAGGACACCAAATGAATGGCCATAACCAAATGTTCGATAATGAAGATAACCAAGCTCAGCAAAAAGTTCATTCAGTTCATGACAAATAGACGAACATTTTACACCTGGTTTAATTAATTCTAAGCCTCTTTTATGAACTTTAACATTTGCTTCCCATGCTTTTAAAGATGCATCGTCAATTTTATCTACAAAAAGAGTTCTCTCAAGAGCCGTATAGTATCCTGAAATCATTGGAAATGTATTTAAAGATAGAATGTCTCCTGATTTTAATTTTCTATTAGTTTTTGGATTATGCGCACCATCAGTATTCAATCCTGATTGAAACCAAACCCAAGTATCCATGAATTCTGCATCAGGATACGTTTTTGCAATTTCACGTTCCATTTTATCTCTGCCCGCTATTGCAATCTCAAGCTCACTTTCCCCAACCTTAATATTTTTTTTAATCTCCTCACCTCCAAGATCAGCTATTCTTGCTCCATTTTTGATAATTTCTATTTCTTCAGGTGATTTAATCATTCTAAGTTTCATCAAATCTTTTGATACATCACTAAAAACTGAAAATGTAAAAATTGAAGTTAGTTTTTCTTTAACATCTAAAGTTACATGATCATTTTCAATACCAATATTTTTTGGAGGTTCATCTCTTCCGATAATTGAAACAATAGCTTTTAAAAAATTATCTCTTTTCCAGTCAGTAAAGATTACATTATCACAATGTGATCTTCTCCAAGGTTGACTAGCATCTATATTTGCTGAAATTGTTGAAATTTTATTAGCTGTTACAACACAACCATAGGGTCTGCCGAAAGAGCAATAAATAAAACCAGTATAATAAGCAATATTATGCATTGATGTTAAAATAATCATATCATGATTATTTTTACTCATTACAATTCTTAAATTAGATAGCCGACTTTGATACTCTTGGTCTGTAAAAGGAAGTTTTGCCTTATCGCCATTTTTTAATGTAAAAAAATCTGGTCTTTCCATTTTAATTAATTTAGTGCAATAAATCTTCTATTAGTTTTTATTGTAAGACTATAATAAATAATCGACATAAAAAGAAAGAAGCCACCTATAATGGTATTAGTGGAAGGTATTTCATTAATACCTAAAAAGGGTATCCATACCCAAAAAATTCCACCAATTACTTCTGTCAGTGAAAGCAAAGTAAGTTCAGCTGCTGGTATTGCTTTTGATCCTATAGAATATAAAATTAACCCCATGCAAACCAAAGTTCCATGTACAGAAAACAAAGCACTATTATAACTTGTAGATAAAAAAACCATATCGTTGGTTAAAATAACTATCGCTGCAACTACAAAACAAAAAAATCCAGCAAAAGCAACAGTAGTAAATTTTGGAGTCTCTTTTCTCCATCTTAATGTTACTGAAAAGACAGAAAAACCAATTGAAGAAACCATTCCAAATATAAGACCTAACAAAGAACTCTTTTGAGTGTTGCCTAGGGCAATAATTATAATTCCAATAGTTGCAATGACAATAGCTATCCAAACATTAATTGATATTCTTTCTTTTAAAAATAAAAAACCTAACAAAGCAGTAAAAAAAGGCATTGCAGCTAAACAAAGTAAAGTAATAGCAGCACTTGTATTGGTAATTGAATATATAAATGTGATCATTGCAATCCCAAGACCCGTTCCACCAACAATACCTGACCAACCTATCCTAAAATAATTTTTATAAAAATTTTTTCCTTCTTCAAAAAAAAGATAAAGATTTAGAATTAGAAAAATTGTTAGCCCACGCGCAAAAATATACTGCCATGGAACAAGATTTGGTTCATTCATGTATCTAACTACTAAAGGACCAAAAGACCATATTAAGCCAGCTATTAAAACAACTGGAATTGCAATCTTTTCATTTTTTAATTCAATCATTAATCATTATTTAATAGTAATTATTTTGGACTACAATAAAAATGAGCTTTATTTAAAAATATCAATATTCGATACAATTGGAGAGTAACAATCAATTAACTCTCCCTTTTTGAATATAGATTGTCCATCTTTGAAGAGACCCCAGACATTTGATTCTACAAATGATTTAATTCTGAATGACTCTTGACCTTTTAAGACCTGTAATTCTATTTTTCCACCATTAGTTGAAGTTAATTTTGCTTTTAAAAATCTAATAATTTTTTTACTCTTAGAATAATCATTTTTTAATTTAGCTTTAAATGGTTTTTCAGCCTTAACCCCTAGAATGTTAAGTAGATAAGGAAAAACAAAAAATCTAAAACAAGCAGATGAAGAGATAGGATTGCCTGGTAGTCCAAAAATAGCTTTTTCTATTTTATTAAACTTAGCAAATAATATTGGTTTACCAGGTCTAATAGAAACACCTTTAAAAAAGTTAGATAAATTAAATTTTTTAATTACAAAGGGAACAAAATCGTGTTTACCAGCAGATACGGCACCCGAAGTAACTATAATATCTATTTTTGATTTAAAACTTTTTTCTATCTTTTTTTTAAAAAGATTTTCGTCTTTATCCCTTAAAATTCCACCATCTATAAAATTAAATAGAAAATTATTAGATATGGATTTTATATAATAACTATTAGAGTTTCTAACTTTCCAATTAGCAATATCACTATTATTAGAAATTTCATTTCCTGTTGAAAAAAATAAAATATTGGGCTTCTTTTTAACTTTTATATTTATTATGCCTAATGTTTTAAAAGCTAATATATGAGAAGGTTGAATTATGGTGCCTTTTTTAATTACCAAGTCTCTTTTTTTATAATCTGATCCAGCATATCTAATGTGTTGTTTGTTTTTTATTTTTTCATTAATTAAGATAAATTTTCTATTTTTATTAAAAACAATTTTTTCTATTGGAATTATAGTGTCAAAATTTTTAGGTATAAGCGCACCTGTCATTACTTCAACAGCTTCAAACTTATTTATTTTTTTTAAATACGGATTATCTCCCGCAGATATAGTCTTTAAAATTTTAAAGTTTTGTGAATTATTTTTATTTAACTTGCTTGTATCTTTTGAATTAATTGCAAAACCATCAAATGCAGCATTAGTTCCTGCTGGATAATTTACAGCTGAATAGATATCTAATGCATTAATCCTGTTTAATGACTTTGATGAGTTAATAATTTCATCTCTAATTTTTATCTTTGATTTTATTAAGATTTTCTTAGCTTCTTTATAATTAATCATTTTAATTTTTCTTTAGTATTTTTTTTGCTTCTTCTAAATCTTCTTTGGTATTTATATTAAAAAAGGGATCAAATTCTTTAAGTTCTATATCAATTGTTTTTACTCCTATTTTATTTGCCCAATCCTCTACTTTTCTAAAATTATTATTAATCAAATCATTTTCCAGTGGTTTTAATAATTCAATTGACCATAAACCAAAAATGTTGTGCCTTCTGTTATTTGATTTAATAAAATACAATAAGCTATCTTTCATTTTAATTCTTTTTTGATATTCATCAATAATTGAGATTTCAAAAAAAGGTGTGTCTGATGGAAATGTTGCAATCCACTGATACGATTTTTGATTTTCTTTAACCCATTTCATTGAACTTAAAACGCCTGCTAATGGTCCAAAGTCATCTAAGCAATCAGGAATTATTGTTACATTTTTTATTTTTTTTGTATCTAAACTGTGGCTTGAGACAATAAGTATCTCTTCATATTTACTGCTAATTTTTGATAAAACGTGCTCTAACAATGTTTTATCACCAAGTTTTGTCTGGTTTTTATCTTCACCAAATCTCTTTGATTTTCCGCCCGCTAGCACAACAGCTAAAATATTGTTATCTTCCATAAATCAAAATATAAAACATTAATCTCTTAATTAAAGAATTATAATGGACTTAAAAATTTTAGAAATCGCATCTAATACCAAAAACCACAAAGTGGTTAAAAATCATACACATCAATCAAAGAATAAAAACCCATTATGTGGTGATGAAATGGAAATTAGTTTGATAGTTAAAGATAATATTGTTCAAGACATGGGGTATCAATGTAAGTCCTGCGTGTACTGTCAGGCCTCTGTCAGTTTGCTTTCAAGATGGGTTATACAAGCACCAATAGAAAAAATTTCAGATTTTGTCTCAAAAGCTGAGCTTTTCTTTGATGAAAATTTTGATCAATTAAAAAAAAATAATATAAAAGATTTAAAAGATTTTAAAAAAATAATGAATTCAAAAAACATTTCTAGAAAAGAGTGTTTATTGCTTCCATTTAAAACTCTTTCAAAAGCCCTAAAGCTTTAAAGCAATACTAATAGTAAAGATAAAAATATATGATAAATACAATAAAAGAAAACTTTAATAGAGCTCTTTATGCTTTAATATTTTCAATAATTACAATTGGAACTCTTTCATTCTTAAGTTTTGAAACTCCTTATGGGTTATTTTTAGCTGGGTCATTTGGATCTTCTATGGTTCTACTTTTTGGGTATCCAGAAAGTTCTTTTGCCCAACCCAAAAATGTTTTTTTTGGACACTTAGTAACATCTATAGTTGGTGTATTAATTTTAAAATTTCTACCCATTGATCAGTTTTTACAAATAGCCATTGCAGTAGGTCTTGGTATTTTTGTAATGATACTACTTGGTGTAACTCACCCACCTGCAGGCGGAAATCCTATTGTTATAATACTTAGTGCAGTTTCATATGATTTTTTATTAAACCCGATTATTCTTGGTTCTATAATAATAATTGTTTATGCAATTATTTTAAATCGTTTCATTTTAAAGAAAAACTACCCAAGTAGTTGGAAAAGCTAATCTTTTCACTGTTTCAAATTTAACCAGTTTAAATATACTGGCTAAATGAATTCTAATTATAAAGTTATAAAATTTAGATCTAATAATTCAAAAGAGGTTAATGATCAAATATCCATTGAAGAACCACTTGAAATAATACTCAAATATAAAGATAAAGAAAATTGGAATGAAAATACTATCTCTATTACGATGAGAACGCCTGGTGATGATGAAGATTTAGTAAGAGGATTTCTTTTTAATGAGAGGGTAGTTGAAAAAATTGAATATATAGAAAAAATTGAACACAGTGGAAGACCTACTGATCAATATGGTATTAAAAATAAAATTACTGTAACGATTAATAATTTTGAAAATATTGATATTGATAAAATAAAAAGAAATTTTTTAACAAACTCTTCTTGTGGTGTTTGTGGAAAAACTTCCTTAGATTCCTTAGAAATTATTAAAAAGGATAAAATCTTAAAATCCATTCCAAAAATTACAAAAGAAACTATTATGACATCACCAGATAAACTTCGGCAAAATCAGTCAGAATTTTCTAAAACTGGAGGAATTCATGCAAGTGGGTTATTTACGGCTAAGGGTGACATTGTAGCTATCAAGGAAGATGTTGGAAGACATAATGCTTTAGATAAATTAATAGGTCATACTCTTGATCAGAAATTACTTAACACAAATTCTCAATTTTTGACCTGTTCTGGGAGGCTTAATTTTGACCTCGTTCAAAAGGCTCTAATGGCAAACATAGGTGTGCTTATAGGAGTGGGTGCGCCAACAAGTCTTGCTATAGATTTAGCAAATAGATTTGATATGACATTGGTTGGTTTTGTGAAAAAAGATAGCTTCAATATTTATAGTAGTAGTGAAAGAATTAAATAGATATTTGAGGTCAGTATTTTTTTTATATATATTATTTAATAATATTAAATATTATTAAATTCATTTTAAACTTCTAGAATTTTTATAATAATTGTAATAAATATTTAAGCATTAACAGGGGGTAAATTGTAAATTGTCAAAAAATATAAGTAATCTATCTGGTAGAATTGGTCTAAAAAAAAATCTTTTTGAAAAGATTTCTGAAAGATCATTAAACTCTAAAGATTCAACTGGTATTAAAGAAATAGCCAATGAATACCACATGGGAGTTTCCACTATTCATGGTGCTGAGAGTTTTTATGAATTTCTAAGACCAGCTCACAGAGCCAAAAAAGCCTTTGTTTGTAATGGAAGTGCTTGTATGTGTTCTGGAACACAAGAGCCTTTAAAGAAAAAATTAAAAGAAAAATTGGGTGACGACAAGGTTGGTGAAATGTTTTGTCTTGGTCACTGTTATGAAAATAAAGCCTTTCATTATGATGGTGAAAATTATGCTGGCAATGATATTGATAAAATTGATGAAATAATTAAAGGTAATAAAATTGAACAGGAAAAATTTTTTTCAAAAAGTTTTGCTGCAACAAGTTTTTTAATGGATGATAAGCTTTCAAATTTAGATCAATTTAAAGATGTCTTAAGTAAGTTTATAAATACAGACAAACAAGAAATTATAAAATCATTACTAGACTCAAATTTAACTGGTAGAGGTGGTGCTGGTTTTCCAGCTGGAATGAAATGGGATTTTTGTAGAAAAGCCCCCTCTGAAAAAAAATACGTTATATGCAATGCAGATGAAGGTGACTCTGGTGCCTTCTCCGATAGATATTTATTAGAAGATCAGCCATTAAAAGTTTTATTTGGAATGATCATCTGTGGTTATGTTATTGGAAGTGACGAGGGTGTTTTATATATTAGAGGAGAATATCCAAAATCTATTGAAGCAATAAATGGGGCTATCAATTCTTTGAAAGAAGAAGGATTATTAGGAGAAAATATTCTTGGAACAAATTTTTCTTTTGATCTAAATATTTGTATAGGACAAGGAGCATACATATGTGGAGAAGAAACAGCTTTAATAGCCTCAATTGAAGGAAGAAGAGCAGAAGTTGATGTCCGACCTCCCTTCCCTGTTACTGAAGGACTTTATAAAAAACCAACAGTTGTTAATAATGTTGAAACTTTAGCAGCTGCTACTGGTATACTTATTAATGGGGCAGAAAAATTTGCTGCAATTGGAAATAAAAAATCTGCAGGTACAAAATTAGTTTGTTTTGATAGTTTTTTTAATAATCCAGGTGTTTATGAAGTTGAAATGGGAACTCCAATGAAAAAGGTTTTAAATGATATTGGTGGTGGTTTTAAAGAACCTATTAAGGCATTACAAATTGGTGGACCATTAGGCGGGGTTATTCCAATTTCTGAGGTAGAAAAATTAAATCTAGATTTTCAAGAATTTACTGCTGCTGGTTTCATGCTGGGGCACGCAAGTATAGTAAGTATTCCAAAAGACTTTCCAATGGTCGAATATATTCATCATTTATTTGAGTTCACAGCTGAAGAATCATGTGGAAAATGCTTCCCAGGTAGACTTGGATCTTACAGGGGAAAGGAAATGTTTGATCAAGCTAAGAATAAAACTGCTAAAATTCCACTAAAGCTATTAAATGAGCTGCTAATAACGATGAAAAAAGGCTGTTTATGTGCATTATGTGGTGCAATACCTACTCCAATCATGAATATATTAAAATATTTTGGTGATGAAATGAAGGATGATATGGTGAAAGATAATTAATGAGCTCAGAAAAAAGAAAAATTGCATATATAGATGGTAAGCCCTATGAAATTGGTCCTAACCATACTTCTGTTTTAAAATTTGTAGAAAGCTATCTTGGTGAAAAAAAAGTTCCTGCTTTATGTAATGATCCAAACCTAGCACCTTATGGAGCTTGTAGAGTTTGTTCGGTTGAGGTTGCTTTAGTTAAAGATGGTCCAACTAAAGTTGTAGCCTCATGTCATACACCAGTTGGTGAAAACCAACATATTTTTACAAACAATGAAAATTTAACTGCTTTAAGAAAAAATATTGTTGAACTAGTTTTAACCGACCATCCAATGGAATGTGGAACTTGTGAGGTTAATAATAACTGTGAACTTCAAGATGTTGCTAATGATTTAGGCATATCAGATCATAGATATAATGTACCAAAACAACACAAAGGTATTCCAAGAGACACCTCTCATGATTACATGAGAATGAATTTAGATAACTGCATTAATTGTGGAAGATGTGTCAGAGCTTGTGATGAAATTCAAGGTTCTTTTGTTTTAACAATGAGTGGTAGAGGATTTGAGTCTAAGATTACAACAGATAATGATGCATTATTTGGGGACTCGTCTTGTGTATCTTGTGGAGCTTGTGCACACACTTGCCCAACAGATGCCATCTCAGATGTATATCAATCTAAATCAGTTGCTGTTGATGAAAAAGTAAGAACGACTTGTTCTTATTGTGGAGTTGGTTGTAATCTAGAGGCATCAATTAAAGATAATAAAGTTGTTGCAATTTCTACTCCTAAAGAATCTGAAGTTAACGCAGGTCACACTTGTATTAAAGGAAGATATGCTTTTGGATTTTATGATCATCCCGATAGATTAAAAACTCCTTTAATTAAAAGGAATGGAAAATTTGAAGAAGCATCATGGGATGAGGCATATGATTTTATTAAAAAAGAATTAAATAGAATTACTAAAGCTAATGGACCAGATGCAGTTGCTGGTATTTCTTCAGCAAGATGTACTAATGAAGAAAATTATGTTTTCCAAAAAATGATTAGAGCAGCAATAGGAACTAATAATATTGATTGTTGTGCAAGAATTTGTCATTCACCTACTGCGTGGGGAATGCAACAAACATTTGGAACTGGAGCGGCTACAAATTCTACAGAAGATATTTACCATGCAGATTTATTTATGGTTATTGGAGCAAATCCAACAAATGCTCACCCAGTTACTGGTGCTAAAATTAAGCAACAAGTAATGAAGGGTAAAAAATTAATTGTATTAGATCCAATTACTACTGAGCTTGCTAAACTTGCTGATTATCATATTAAACTTAGACCAGGAACAAATGTTGCTATTTTGAATATGATGTTGCATTTTATATTAAAAGCAAACCTTTATGACAAAGATTTTGTTAGAGATAGAACTGAGGGTTTTGCAAATTTCATTAAGGAAATTGAGAGACAAGATATGGATCATTTAGCGAAAGTTGCTGGTGTTGACAAACAGTTAGTTAAAGAAGCTGCAATTGCTTATGCAACAGCAAAAAACTCTATGGAATTCCATGGTTTAGGTGTTACAGAACAAGAGCAAGGATCTAAAACAGTAATGTTAATTGCTGATCTTGCAATGATTACTGGAAATATTGGTAGAAGAGGAGTTGGTGTTAATCCATTGAGAGGACAAAATAATGTCCAAGGTGCTGCTGATATGGGGTGCCAGCCTCATCAAGGAGCTGGATACTTTGAAGTGGCTGATGAAAAAGTTCAAAATTTCTACACTGAAAAATATGGAGTCGTTCATCCAACAAAACAGGGATTAAAAATTCCAGAAATGTTTGATGGGGCAATTAATAAAGATGTGAAAGCTGTTTGGATTATTGGAGAAGACATTGTTCAAACAGATCCTAATAGTGCCCACGTAATAGATGCCATGAATTCACTTGAGTTATTAGTTGTGCAAGAAATTTTTATGAGTGAGACAGCAAAACTTGCAACAGTAGTATTGCCTGGAACAACTTTCTTAGAAAAAAATGGAACTTTTACAAATACAGAAAGAAGAATTCAAAGAGTAAATCGAGCCGTACCTCCTTTGCCTGGCACTAAAACAGATGGAACAATTGTAACAGACATGATGCAAAAATTAGGTTTTGATCAACCTGAATATGACGCAGATCAAGTTCTTGCAGAAATAGCTGATGTAGTTCCTTTCTTTAAAGGGGTAACAAGGGAAAGACTTGGTAAAATGGGATTACAATGGCCAGTTCAAGAAGATGGAACAGATACTCAAATTTTACACCAAGAAACATTTAAATTAGGAAAAGGACAACTTAAAAATTTTGATTGGAAAGAATCTAATGAGATAGCTGAGAATAAAAAAGATTATCCATTAATTTTAACAACTAGTAGAGTTCTTCAACATTATAATGCTGCTACTATGACAAGACGTACTAAAAATATTAATATAGTTTCTGAAGATTTATTACTAGTTCACCCTAATGATGCTAAAAAAAGAGAATTAAATACTGGTGATATTGGTAGACTTTATTCTGGCAGAGGTGAAGTAGCTTTAAAAGTAGAAGTAACAGATAAAGTTAAAGAAGGAATTGTATTTACAACATTCCACTTCCCAGAACATATGGTTAACATGGTAACTGGTCATGGAAAAGATGAAGAGACGATGTGTGCAGAATACAAAGTTTCTTCTGTAGAAATTCAAAAAATATCCAATCAATTTAAAACTGTTGTTGAACCTAAAGATAATCAAGCAGAACTTTCATAATTACTAGTATTTTAATACGTGCTTTAAAAAATTATAAAGTTTATAATTTTAAAAATGACTAATTCAAATATAGATATTGATAAGGCAGGTTGGTCATTTGATAACACATATGCAAAACTACCCAATGATTTTTTAGTAAAACAAGTCCCTATCCCAGTAAAATCTCCAGAAATTATAATTTTAAATAAAGATCTCTCAAAAGATTTAGATTTAGATTTTACAAATATTAAAGAAGAGAATTTATCTCAACTATTCTCTGGAAATTTATTGCCAACTGGGTCAGAGACGATTGCGCAAGCATATGCAGGGCATCAATTTGGGCATTTTACAATGTTAGGTGATGGACGGGCTGTTCTTATGGGTGAACACGTATCAAAAAATGGTGATAGGTATGATATTCAATTTAAAGGTTCTGGAAAAACACCTTTTTCGAGAAGTGGTGATGGACGAGCAGCACTTAGTCCAATGCTTAGAGAATATATCATTAGTGAAGCAATGCATAAATTAGGAGTGGCAACGACTAGAAGTTTAGCAGTTGTTAAAACCGGAGAAAATGTAATTAGAGAAACACATTTACCAGGTGCTATATTAACTAGAATTGCTGCTAGTCATATCCGTGTTGGAACTTTTCAATATATTACAGCCACTCAAAAGGAACAAAATTTAAAAGTTTTATTTAATTATGTAATCAATCGACACTATCCCAATATAAAGAATTCTAAAAACCAAGCTTTAGATTTATTAAAAACAATAATGAATGTTCAAATTAATTTAGTTATTGACTGGATGCGTATTGGTTTCATTCATGGAGTGATGAACACTGATAACGTATCAATTTGTGGTGAAACAATTGATTATGGTCCCTGTGCTTTTATGGATGCTTATAATCCGGATACAGTTTTTAGTTCGATTGATCAACAAGCAAGATATTCATTCTCAAATCAACCAAAAATTATTAAATGGAACTTGGCAAGGTTTGCAGAGTGCATCATAACACTCATAGACGACAACAAAGATAAGGCTATAGAAATTGCAACTGAAGTAATTGATACATTTGACAGAATTTATGAAGAAAAATGGCTTAATATGATGCGTGATAAATTAGGATTATTTGGTGAAGATACAAATGATCAAATTTTAATTGTGGAACTTCTAGGGTGGATGCACAAAAATAAAGTTGATTACACTAATACTTTTTGTTTTTTAATGAATGAAAAGTTTTCTGATAATGAAGTTTATAAAGATAAAAACTTTCTTATTTGGAAAGAAAAATGGGAAAGTCGATTAAAATTAAATAATAATAGTCAGGAAAAGTACATAAAACTAATGCATTCAGTAAATCCAATAATTATTCCAAGAAATCATAAAGTGGAAGAAGCTTTAACTGCTGCAAACAATGGTGATTTAGAAGTTATGAATAAATTATTGGCTATTTTAAAAAAACCATATGAAAATCAAAATAGTATTACTGATTTTCAGTCTCCTGCACCGTCTAGTGATAAAGCTTATCAAACATTTTGTGGAACTTAACCCTTAGAGAACGTAAGGTTCGGGTCTTGCATTATTATCAAGAACTCTTTCAACAGAAAAGTCACTTATATCAATCGTTTGATAAGATCCTGTAGAAATTAATTCAGTTAATGCTCTTCCTATTCCAGGGGCTTGCATTAATCCTCTGCCTGTAAATCCTGAAGCCATATATACATTTTCATATTTAGGGTGTTTGCCGACCACTGCATTATTATCCAATTTGTTGCAATCATAATAACCAGCCCATCCACCAGTTAATTTTAATTCTTCAAAAGCAGGAATTCTTTGTGCTAATGCAGGCCATACTAATTCTTCAAAATCATTCCAAGCTGGTTCTAAATCAGTAGCATCAAATACTGAGTTAGGTGAACCTGCCAAATATTCTCCACCTTCAGGTCTCCAGTAAACTCCTGTTGTTAAGTCCCCTGTTAACGGCATTTCTTTAATATATTTAGGACATTTAACTCTAAAAACTGTATGTTTTTGAGGAACTACAGGGATATCCTTTAATAATTCTTTAGTCCAACATCCTGCAGCAGATATAATTGTTTTAGCTTTAATATCAGAGATGCTTTTCACTTCACCTTTAATAAATTCTGCACCTAATTCAATTGCCTTACTCTTTAAGGCGCTATGAAACATGAAAGGATCAATCCATCCTTCACTTTGGTTGTCTGTATAAGTTGCTGTTTCAATACCCTCACTGTTTATATAAGGAAATATTTTTGATAGTTCAGAACCTTTGATGTTTTTAGTTCCAGCATCACAAGCTTCATGATTTTTTAAAGCTTTATATTGTTCCTCAGCATGCTCTGGACCAAACATTAATAAGTAGCCGTTTGTAACCATGCTTGCTGTAGGGTTTGGATTTTTTTCAGTTTTTAATAGTTCTGGAATCTGAAAAATAAATTCTCTTGCAAATTTTCCTAATAAAATATTTTCTTTTTGAAAAAACTGCCTTCTAAATCCACCAAGTGATAATGGAAAAGAAGCTGTTTTATAAGTTGGGTCTCTTTCTATAACTTTAACTTTTCTACCATCTTTAGATAAAAAATACGCTGTAGCAGTCCCTATTATTCCACCACCAACTATTACAACATCATCCATAATTTATTTTAATTTAATATGATTAAACTTACATTTATCAGTAATGCAAAGAGACACCAAAGTAAATAAGGAATCATTAGATAATAACTATACAAGTTGACACGCCTAAATCTAATTATGAGAATGATTATCAATAATATTAAAATTACTAGTACAATTAGAGCTAAAACAATTTTATGAAAAACAAAAAAAACTATACTCCAAGTTGTATTAAAAATTAAATGAATAAAGTAGATATAAATAGTGTTCATATCTCTGTTTTTACTATGCCAAAATTTCCAGATAGCAATTGTCATAAAAAAATAAAGCGTAGTCCAAACTGGTGCAAAAATCCAATCTGGTGGATTAAACGAGGGTTTAATGATTAAAGAATACCATGGCTCTTTAAAACCAACAGTAGCTAAGCCACCTATTGCTGATGCAGAAAAAGTAACAAGAGCAAATAGTAAAAAAGATAAGAATTTGTTTTTTAACATATTTCTATTATACAATAGAATATGGAGAAAAAAAAAGTTATTTGGATAACTGGTGCAAGTAGTGGAATTGGTAAAGCTCTTGCAATCAAATTTGCAGAAAATGGGTGGTTGGTTGCTGCATCTGCAAGACGAGAAAATTTATTAAATGAACTTAAAAAAATTAATCAAAGTATTATTCCTTTTCCTTTAGATGTTACTGAAATTGATTCATGTAAATTAGTTGCAAAAAATATAATCAAACAATTTAATAATATTGATATATGTGTGTTTGGTACGGGTATGCATGATCCAAAATCAGAAAAAAGATTTAATTTAGATAAGATAAGAGAAATAATGGAAGTTAATTATTTTGGAACAATGAATTCAATTAATTCAATCTATGATTATTTCTCCGAAAAAAAAAATGGCCAAATATCTATAATTTCTTCTGTTGCAGGCTACCGTGGATTACCTGCTGCTGGTGCATATTGTGCTTCAAAATCAGCACTTACCAGCTTTGCTGAAAGCTTAAACTTTGATATGAGAATGAAGAATGTGCGTGTTTCGTTAATCAGCCCCGGTTTCATAAAAACACCTATGACTGATCAAAATGATTTTCCAATGCCCATGATCAAAACTCCAGAATTTGCTGCAGATGAAATTTTTAAAGGATTAACAATTAAAAAAGGATTTGAAATACATTTTCCAAAAGCTTTTACATATTTTTTAAAATTTCTTCAAATGCTACCTAGCAGTTTATATTTTAAGCTAGTTGCCAGAGGTATGAAGAAGATTGATTATTAATTTTTTTTAAAGAAAACTGTCAATTCACCCACTTTAAATCCAAACTTTGTAAGTGTGGCACGATTAATTGCAACATCTTCATCTTGTTTAAAAATCCAATCATCAAAAGAAACTTTAATATTCTTTCCTTTAAATGGGACCATTAAATCATATTCAAATTTAAAAGCTGATCCATATTGATAACCTTTAGCTGTACCCACGACATCAGGGGCAGTACCTTCGTAATAATTTTGATCAATCTTTTTGATTTTCCATATTCGATTTTGTTTTTCTCCGTCTGTCCAATAAAAATCTTCTTTAAGAGTTAAAATATCTCCTTCAAAACTACCTGTCATATCTGCTTTAAACTGTCTAGTAACCTTACCACTACGGTCTTGTAATAGACCCCATGCTTTAACCGGACCATTAAAGTATTGTTCTATAGTCATAGTTGGTTCAGTATTTTTGAAATCTGTTGGCTTCATAGAATTATTGTTTATACAACTTGCTGTAAAGAATAAAGAAATTATTAACACAGTTAATCTAATGGTTTTAAAGTTTATCATGTCGCTCCTATTGTTATTTGTTTTGCAGTGAAAATTGAATTAAGTCTATATTTTTTGATTTAAAACCGGCTTCACAATATGAAAGATAAAATTCCCACATTCTTTTAAATTTTAAATCAAAGCCTTGTTTTTTAATTAAGTCCCATTTTTTATTAAATATTTCTCTCCAAATAATCAAAGTCTCAGAGTAATGGTTGGCATATGAATTATACTCACTAAATTTTAATCCATTTTTATCTACATAATTTTGTAATTCACCTTTTGAAGGCAAAAAGCCACCTGGGAAAATATACTGTTGTATAAAGTCTTTTTTATTTTTATATCTATTAAATAAACTATCATCGATAGTTATGGCTTGAATACCCACCGTACCTGATGGTGAAAGATTATTTTTAATCGTATTAAAATAACTGTCTAAATAGTTTTGGCCTACAGCCTCAATCATTTCTATTGATGCAATATGATCATATTTATCTTTTAAATCTCTATAATCTTTAATTTGAATATTTACTTTTTCATTAAGCCCACATCGATGAATTCTCTCTTTAGCAAATTCAAATTGTTTTTTGGAAATAGTAATACAATCTAATTTGACATCATAATTAGTACCTAAATACTCAGCAAAACCACCCCAACCACAACCAATTTCTAAAATTTTATTACCATTTGTAGGCTTTATTAGATCTATTAGTTTTTGATATTTATTGTTCTGAGCTTCAAAAAGTTCTTGTTTGGGGCTTTCAAATATAGCGCTGGAATAAGTTAAAGTTTTATCAAGCCATAATGAAAAAAAGTCATTACCTAAATCATAATGCTTAGCAATATTTTCTTTACTCCTATTTTTAGTATTTTTTATAATTTTATTTTTAATAAAATTGATAAAAGGCAAATCGAATATTCCAGAAAATTTATAAATGGTTTTTATATTCTTTGCTGTTAACTCAATCAAATCAGAAAGATTATTTGTTGTAAAAAAATCTTTCATATAGGATTCTCCTAAACCAATACTTCCATTTTTAATCAAATTATAATTGAGACTTTCATCTTTAATTTCTAAAAAAACTTTTAAAGTTTCATCAGGGTTGCCAAATTTTAAAACTTCACCATTTACTTTTTTAATTTCAAGAAAACCATACTTAATACTTTTTAACGCATTAAACACGATCAAGTCTGAAATTTTATAAATTAACATTAGTTTTCGATAGTAATATTATTCTTAATCTTTATTTTTTTTTTTATAAATTTAATTCCTTTTGTCCATAATTTAAATGCCTCATAATGTATCGCTAGAATGATTTTGAATGTCATTAATGGATGTTTTAAGTAAGATTTAAGTAGATTTCTATTATTCAATTCACTTTTAATACCATCCTGTGAAGCATATAATACTTTACCGGCTGGATCATTCAGGTCAATTATTACAGATATTTTATTACCAGGCTTTAAAAGCCTAAAAAAATAAATACAATTCATCTCAATAAATGGTGATACATGAAATTTTTTCTTACACACATGTTGAATCAGATTTTGGTCTTTTTCAGTTTTAAACACATAAACATGTTGTTCACCAAATGTGTTCTTAACTTCATATAAAATACATATTAAATCAGAATTTTTGTCATATATATAAAAAACACTTAGCGGGTTAAACACATAACCAAATATTCTTGGGTAGCATAAAAGTTTTATTTGAACATCATTAGTATCAATATTATTTTTTTTAAGATTATCTAAAACCCAGTCCTTAAGAGAACTTCCATCTCTTGCCCCATGGTCTTTATCAAAGAAACTAATGATATTTAATTTATTATATGAAAATATCTTTAGTGTTTTGTGTAATAGGTTTATTTCTGATAAATCTATAAGTAGTGAAAATACACTATAGTTAAAGCTATGAATTTTGGGCTTAAATCTTTTATGAATTACATTTCCTGTGTAAATATAAGAATTTTTAATCATTCAGTGTTTTTAACATATCAATAGACGACTTTATTCCATCCTCGTGAAAACCATAACCAAAATAGCTGCCACAAAATAAAATATTTTTTTTATTTTGAATTTTATATAGATTATTTTGATTGGTTAATGCTTCTGTATCGTAATAAGGGTGAGTAAATGCTACCTTTTTAAATGTCTTATTATTTGGAATTTCTTTAAATGGATTTATTGTTAAAAAAATATCTCTATCTATCTTTAAATTTTGCAACTGATTTATCCAATATGTTACAGCTGTCTTTTCATTATTAGTTGAATCCATTGAAGAATTCCAAGCACACCATGCTTTTTTATTTTTAGGCATAACACTTTCATCAAAATGTATTACTGCAGTGTTTGCTCTATATTTAAATTTCTTTAATATAGTCTCCTCGTCTAGTGTTGGATTATCAATTATCTTTAATGCTTCATCTGCATGGGTTGCTATTACAACTTTATCATAATCAAAGAACTCATTTTCCTCCCCATAAAAAATTTTAACACCTAAATCATTTCTGATAATTTTATTTATATTGTAATTCTTAAAATGCTCTCCACTAACTTGGCCTATTATTTTATCAACATAAGTTTTGCTCCTATTTGCAACCGTAAACCATTGAGGTCTATCTTTAATTTTAAATAATCCATGATTCTTAAAAAAACTTAAAAAAAATGATAATGGCATTTGTTTTGCTTCATATGGTGGCATCGACCATATTGCAGATACCATTGGTATAATATGATAATTAATAAAATAATCTGAAATTTTTATTTCTTTTAAGTATTCCCCTAATGTTATTGATTTAATTTTTTGAATTTCTATTTTTTCACAGTTTTTATAAAAACTTAAAATTTCAAAAAACATTTTGATGAATTTTAGATTAAATAAGTTTTTTTTATTGGAAAAAATTCCACCTAATCCTTTTCCACAATACTCTAAGCCACTATTTTCTATGGTAACAGAAAATGACATATCACTTTTTTCAATTTCTATTTTATTCTCTAAAAAAAAATTAATCAAATTTGGATATGTTTGCTTGTTAAAAACCATAAATCCAATATCTATTGGAATTTCTTTATTAGCTTTGTAAGCAACTTTTATTGTATTTGCATGACCACCAAACTGATTTTCTTTTTCAAATAAATCGACCTTATGTTTTTTGGATAGGTAATAAGCAGCACTCAATCCTGATATACCTGCACCTACTACAGCAATTTTCATCTTGGTAAATATTTAAGCTGCTGTGTCTTCGTACTCTTCCATAGACGGACAAGTGCAAAACAAGTTTTTATCTCCATAAACATTATCTACTCTACCAACTGGAGGCCAATATTTATTTGTTCTTAAAAACTCTGAAGGATAAGCGGCCTCTTCTCTTTCATACTTATGATCCCACTTATTGGATGTTAATTCAACGTGAGTATGTGGCGCATTCTTCAATGGGTTGTCAGTCTTGTCATATTCACCAGACTGAATTTTATCTATTTCTTGTTTTATCTTTATAAGAGTAGAACAAAACTTGTCAATTTCACTCAAACTTTCACTTTCCGTAGGTTCAATCATCATTGTACCAGCAACAGGCCAAGACATTGTTGGAGCATGATAACCAAAATCAATCAATCGCTTTGCAATATCTTCCTCTGTGATCCCTGTTTCACTTTTTATCGTTCTAATATCAATGATACATTCATGAGCTACATTGCCACTTTTACCCTTATATAAAATTGGAAAAGAATCTTTTAATTTATGTGCAATGTAATTTGCATTTAGTATTGCAACTTGTGATGCTTTTCTTAAACCTTCAGAACCCATCATTTTTATATACATCCATGAAATTGATAAAATACTTGAGCTGCCCCAAGGTGCTGCAGATACTGCTCCCATTCCCGTGACCGGACCACAATCTTTAATTACAGAATGCTTTGGTAAAAATATTTCTAAATGCTTTTTACATGCTATTGGTCCCATGCCAGGTCCTCCACCACCGTGTGGTATACAAAACGTTTTATGTAAATTTATATGACAAACATCTGGTCCAAAATTTCCTGGTTTTGCAATTCCGACTAACGCATTTAAGTTTGCTCCGTCCATGTAAACTTGCCCACCATGATTATGAATTAATTCACAAATATCAGTTATTTTTTCCTCAAAAACGCCATGTGTTGAAGGGTAAGTAACCATAAGAGCAGCTAAATTTTCCGAATGTTCTTCAGCTTTATTTTTTAAATCTTCATAGTCTACGTTTCCAAATTGATCGCATTTCACAACAACTACTTTCATACCAACCATTTGAGCACTTGCTGGATTTGTGCCATGTGCAGAGCTTGGAATTAAACAAACATTACGATTTGTTTCATTATTTTTTTCATGAAATTTACGTATTACCATTAAACCAGCAAACTCACCTTGAGCCCCAGCATTTGGTTGTAATGAAACTCCAGAAAACCCAGTAATTGACCTTAGCCAGTTTTTTAAATCTGTAAATAATTCCCTATAACCATCCATTTGTTCAACTGGAGAAAAAGGATGTGGCTGTGAAAATTCTTTCCAGGTAACTGGTATCATTTCTGAAACTGCATTAAGTTTCATAGTGCACGATCCTAAAGCAATCATGGATTTATTTAGGGCAATGTCAGAATCTTCTAATTTTTTTAGATAACGTAGCATTTCTGTTTCTGAATGGTATCTATTAAAAACTGGATGATCTAAATAAGTTGAAGTTCTTAATAAGCTTTTTGGAATATTAGATAAACTTTCATTCATAGATTCTTTAATTGTTTCTGAGCAATTAAAAATTTTTAATAGCTGATTTGCTCTATAAAGATTTTTTCTTTCATCAAAAGATACTGCTAACATTTCGGAATTAACTTTTCTGATATTTACTCCTTGATCTAAAGCATTTTTGTATATCTTCTCTGTTTTATCTAGAGTTTTTATTGTTACCGTATCAAAAAAGTTATTTGAATAAAGTTCATAACCAGATTGTTTTAGTTTATCTGCAAAATTTTTAGTCAGTTGAGAAACACTTTCTGCAATCTTTTTAATACCTTGTGGACCGTGATAGACAGCATAAGCTGCAGAGACTATTGCTAATAATGCTTGTGCAGTACAAATATTACTCGTAGCCTTATCTCTTCTTATATGCTGCTCTCTTGTTTGAAGTGCAAGTCTGTATGCTTTTTTTCCATACTTATCTACTGAAACACCTACTATTCTACCTGGCATTGATCTTTTATACTCATCTTTTGTAGCAAAAAATGCTGCGTGTGGACCACCATAACCCATTGGAATTCCAAAACGTTGTGAACTACCAACTGCAATATCAGCACCTAACTCAGCAGGTGTTTTTAGTTTAGCAAGTGCTAACAAATCACATGCAAGAACTGCTTTTCCATTATGTTTATGTATTTTGCTAATAGCCTCACTTGGGTCTTTTATATCTCCAAGGGTGCCAGGGTATTGAATAATACCACATATAATATCTTCTTTAATATCTCTATCTTCGTCACCAACTATTATTTCTAAACCTAAAGGTTCAGCTCTTGTTTTAATAACATCGATAGTTTGAGGGTGACAATTTTTTGAAACAAAAACTTTTTTAGATTCAGACTTAGATATTCTATAGCTTAATCCCATAGCTTCTGCAGCTGCTGTTCCTTCATCTAAAAGAGAGGCATTAGCAATATCCATTCCTGTAAAATCAATTATCATTTGTTGAAAGTTTAATAACATTTCCAATCTACCTTGTGCTACTTCTGGCTGGTAAGGAGTATAAGAAGTGTACCATCCTGGATTTTCTAAAATATTTCTAAGTATTACATATGGTGTATAAGTTCCGTAATACCCCATTCCTATAAAGCTAGAATAAACTTTATTTTTTTTAGCTATATCTTTTAGTTTTCTAAGTGCTTTATATTCAGAGTTTGGATCTCCAATATCTAAGTCATCTTTAAGAAGGATTTTTTCTGGTACAGTGTCTTTTATTAAATCATCAAGACTTTTATAGCCTAATTCTTTAAGCATAACATTTTGTTCATCAACTGATGGACCTATATGTCTTTGTATAAAATCTTTTTGAGCATTTTTTAACATTTAACTACCACTTTCTTTTGAAAATTTTTCGTATTCTTCTTTATTCATTAATGAATCCATTTCAGACTTATCAGTAATTTTTAATTTAAAAAACCATGCATCATTTTCTGGATCATTATTAACCTTTGCAGGATCATCAACAATTGCTTGATTGTTTTCGATAATTTCTCCAGATACAGGAGTATAAATATCACTTGCAGCTTTTGTTGATTCTACAACTCCTGCATTACCATCTTTAACAACAGAGGACCCTATCTCTGGTAGCTCTACAAAAACAATATCACCTAGCATTTCGGTTGCATGTTGTGTGATTCCTATAACAGCAGTATCTCCATCTAATTTTATCCACTCATGTTCTTTTGAATACTTTACTTCACTCATTTGCTAGCTCCTTTCACATAACTTTTTTTATAAAATGGCAAATTACTTATAATTGCTGGATATTTTTTTCCTCTCACTTCTAAAAAAACCTTAGTATCAATTTTAGAAAATGAATTTTCTACGTAACCCATGGCAACTGGGGCCTGAACACTCGGTCCGAAAGTTCCACTTGTAATTTCCCCAATATTTTTATTATCTTCACTAAATATTGAGGTTTTTTCTCTAGCTATAATTCTACCTTCTGGCTTAATACCTACACGGATCTTGCTTACCCCTTTCTCAATTTGAGATTTAATTTTTTCACATCCAATAAATCCACCCTCAAGAATTCTATTCTTTGATATTGCCCATTTTAAATTAGCTTCTACTGGGCTTTTATCGATATCCATGTCATGACCATACAAACAAAGCCCCGCCTCTAATCTCAAAGTATCCCTAGCACCTAACCCAATTAAACTGGCCCCTTCATCTATGAGTTTTTGAACAAACACTTCTGCATCATCATTTTTTATCGATATCTCAAATCCATCTTCACCTGTATAGCCTGATCTTGTAATATAAATATTTTCTTTAAGATAATTAAATGTATCACCGTTCATAAATTCTAAATCTGACACTCCATTGATTATCTTTTCTAATATTTGGACTGCTTTTGGCCCCTGTATTGCTATAAGAGATAGCTCTTCACTTAAAATCATTTCATACTTATTTTCTAATAATTTAGATAAAAGTTTAAAATCTGTATTCTTACAAGCAGCATTTAATACAATGTTAAAACCACCTTCAACTTTTGTTATAATTAAATCATCATAAATTCCCGCTTCTTCATTCATTAAAAAACTATATTTTGACCGATTTAATTTAGCATTGCTCAATTCAGCTGGAAAAATTTTTTCAAGATTTTTTGCTAATGTGTTGTCTCCTTTAATGAATAACTGGCCCATATGTGACACATCAAAAATACCTGCATTCTCTCTTGTACTTTTATGTTCCTCAATAATTCCTGTAGAATATTGAATTGGCATTTGGTAACCAGCAAATGGAACAAATTTAGCTCCATGCTTTTGATGTAAATTGTAAAGTGCTGTTTTTATATTTTTCATATTAACTCACTGTACCCATCTGTATGTTTGCCTGAGAGTTTTATTCCTTCGGCGAGAACTTAATCTCTTTCCAGAGTTAATATGTTACGGTCCTTTTGCCTGAGAGATTCCTGGGTGGTTGCTCCTTCGGCGCTACGATAGTTTGTAGTCTCTCCCGTATTTAAGAATAATCTACCAGATGTATGTCAGAGTCAATTAATAATTTTTTCTTTTTTATCAGATAAAAGCAACGACGAAAATTGAAGCAAAACAGCAAATAAAATAATTGCACCTCCAATTAACGTAAATAATGATGCTCGTTCACCTGCAAATAAAAAAGCCCAAACTGGCCCTAAAACTGATTCAGATAGCATAATTACTCCAACCATTGCAGAGGGCGTGCTACGTGCACCAATCGTAATGAATATAAATCCAAAACCAACTTGAAAAAAGCCTGCTAAAAAACCTAAAAATATATCATTAGGTGAAACAATTAAATTATGTGAATAATAAACACATACACTTAACCCAATTAAACATGAACTTACTCCGGCAACAAATTGAGCAGGAATCATGTCTACTGTAGGAAATTTTCTTACAATCATGATTAAGACTGCAAAGGTGATTGGCATTGTAAATGCAGCTAAATTTCCTGAAAGATTACCTGGTCTTAGATCATTACCAACCATTAAAGTAACTCCTGTTATTGCTAATATTATTGAAACTAAAGTGATTGTTGAAATTTTTTCTTTTAAAAATAAGTAACCAAAAATTGCAAGAAATAAAATCTGTAATGATATTATAAAATTGGTATTAGCAACTGATGTGTTTGACATTGCATAAACATAACCACAAAATCCAAATGATAATACAATACCCCCAAAAAAACCTGGTAATCCTGACTTATAGAAAGAGCTTAAAGTTTTCTTTTTATAGGTAATTATTAGAAAGGTTAAAACAGTAAGTGTAAAAAATAAAGATCTCCAAAAAAGAATTTGCCACTCAGTAGAACCTTCAAATTTTTTTACAATAAGCCCCCCAAAACTTAAACTTAAAGCTCCCATAAAAATAAGCAATGGACCAGGAATTTTATTAATTACATTCATTTAAATATTTATCTGTATCTTCTGTGTATGCTTTAAATATATTTTGAGCTTCTTCAAGACTTACTTCTTTAAAATTTATTTTTTTTCCGGGCGTTAATTGCCCTACTAAATCAAGATCAGCAGCAATAACTACTCCAATCTTTGGATATCCTCCAACTGTTCCGTGATCAGACAACATTATTATTGGATTGCCATCAGCTGGTACTTGAATAACACCTCTAACTAGACCTTCTGATTTTATATTGGTGCTTACTATATTTTCTAATTTAGGACCTTTTAATCTTATGCCCATTCTATCAACAAGGTTTGTGATTAAAAAATCTTCATTAAAAAATTTATTTATTGCATCGTTTGAAAAATAGTCAAAATTTGTACCTTTAATAATTCTAATGATATTATCAGTAGAATAATCATAATTTATTTTTTTGTTTATTGGTCCTTTAATATCAATTTTTTTAATAAAAATTTTATCGTCTAAAGAATATTTTTTTCCACCGTTAGGCCCAATATTTGCTTTAGTGTTTATAGAATAACTGTCCCAAGTTTTTTCTAGATTAAAGCCACCGTTAACAGCTAGATATCCATACGTAGAATTTTTGGTTGATATTATATCTATTTGATCCTCTTCAGCTAATATATAACTTTTGTAACACTCACCTTCTTCAACCTCTAAATTCTTTCTAATAATCTTAAAAAAAATATCTCCAGATATTGCAAAATTTATTTTTCCGTTCTTTAACTTTAAAAGAGGGCCTTGGTATGCAAACTCTACTACAGGCTCATTTAATTGATTTTCAACTAGTCTATTTGATAATGTGTAATTTCTTTGGTCTATTGCACCACTTACGGCAATACCAACATGATATAAGTGATTTCTACCTTTGTCTTGAATAGTAGTGTTAATTCCTGCCCTTAAAATTTCAAAATACGCTTTATTCATTCCAATTTAAATATTCTTCTTTTGTTATTTGATAAAAACTTACTTTATCGCCTGGATTAACTAGAGCTGGTTGAGCTAAATTTTTATCATCAAAAATTTTCATTGGGGTGTTACCAATAATGTTCCAACCACCAGGACTTTCAAAAGTATAAATGTTTGCAAATTGTTCTGTTATTCCTACCGATCCTTTAGGCATCTTTAACCTTGGTGTTTCCAATCGATCACACCTAAGAGTTTCATTAAGATCTCCTAAAAAAGGCATTCCAGCAATAAAACCTGTCATGTAACAAAAATATTCTTTGCCAAAATATAGTTCTAATATTTCATCTTTATCTATATTTAATTTTTCAATTAGCCTCAAAAAATCGAGTCCATACTCATCATCACAACAAACTGGGATTTTAATTTTTTGATTATCATTTTTAATATCTCTATTAATAGCTAAACCTTCTATAAAATTTTTAATTTTTATATAGTTGGTTATAGTCAAATCAAAACTAATGATTAATTTATTATAAGAGGGTGTTAAGTTAGTTATTCCTTCAATTTTTTTATCTTTTATTAATTTAGATATATGGTGAAAATAATCTATGACACATGCATTTATTTTTTCATTAACCTCTGAGCCAAAATCACAATATACTGCTGAATCACCAAGATTTGATATATTTTTAACCATGCCATGTTATACTCCAGACTAAAGAGTATGGAAATTAATATCAATTGTGATTTAGGAGAAAAATCTAAGTTTCATTCTGTCAAGAATGATCCAGAATTACTTAATATTGTAAATTCTGCCAACATTGCATGTGGCTACCATGCAGGAGATGAGCAAACAATGGATATGGTTATTCAAATTTCAAAAAAAAATGGTGTTAGTTTGGGTGCACACCCTTCTTTTAACGATCCTGAAAACTTTGGAAGAAAAAGAATTAATTTAAATTCTTTAGAAATAAAAAAACTAATTTTCGAGCAATATGAAATATTACAAAAGATAGCTCAAAAATATAATGAAAATGTAACTCATATTAAACCACATGGGGCACTCAATAACATGGCTTGTGAAAACTTAGAACTAGCCACAACTCTAGCACTAGCTATTAAAGAAATTAATAAAGATATTATTTATCTTGTCCCAACTGGTTCACTAATGGAAGTTGCTGCCAAGAAAAATAGCTTGAGAATAGCTTGTGAAATTTTTGCAGATAGAAATTATGAAGATAATGGAAATTTAATTTCTAGAACTAAACCAAATGCTTTAATCACTGACCCTGAGTTATCAAAGAAACATGTATTAAATATGGTTAAAAATCAGGCAATAAATTGTCTCAGTGGTAAACAGATACCTTGTGAGATAGACTCAGTTTGTATACATGGTGATAATGAAAGTTCATTAGTGACGGCAAAATCTATCAGGGATAATTTAGTTAATAATGGCTTAGAATTAAAACCTTTAAACAAAATGAATAAATTTAATTAAAAAAATGAAAAAACTTATTTATACTTTACTAATAATTATAGCACTTACTAATAATTCATTTTCAGCTGGGACAAGCAATGATAGTGATTCTGCATCTAAAGTTTCAAACTATACAAAAGCAAAAAATTTAATTGAAACAGCAAAGAAATATGAAAAAAAAGGTAAAACTGAAAAAGCACTAAAAAGATATACAAAAGCACAAAAGCTTCTTTTAAGATCTAATGAGAAAAAACCACTACAGGCAGATACTTTAAATTATCTAGGGTTTACTACTAGAAAACTTGGAGATTACTCAAAGGGTGAAGAATTTTATCTACAAGGTCTACAAATTGAACCTAACCATAAAGGAATAAATGAATACCTTGGTGAGCTTTACGTGGTTACAAATCGATTAGATTTAGCTAAAGAAAGATTAGAAGTTTTAAAAGCTTGTAACTGTGAAGAATATGAGGAACTAAAAGAAATTATTGATGGAACAAAGAAGTCTAAATATTAGACGTTGAATAAAAAATAATTATTTAATACTATAAAAAATCTTGATTGAAGAATTCATAATTTTAACCCAAATTATCTTTATAGATATCATCTTAGCTGCTGATAACGCTATTATTATTGGATTAATTGCTGCTAACTTTGTACCAAAAAATAGAAAACAAATAATTCTCTGGGGTGTTGCTGGAGCTTTAGTTTTTAAAATTATTTTTGCTCTTTTTGCTACTTACCTATTTGAATTTTATTATATCAAAATTTTAGGTGGACTACTTCTAATTTGGATTGTTAATGATTTAAGGAAAGATTTAGTTGAAATGAAGAATAAGATTAAATCACCTGTAAAAAAATCAATGGAACCTTCATTTGTAAGAAGTATTTATAAAGTTTTATTCGCGGATATTACGATAAGCTTTGATAATGTTATTGGAGTTGTTGGTGCTGCAAAAGGTTATTTTGGTTTTATGATATTTGGTCTTGTTTTGTCTGTTGTATTAACTGGAGCATTAGCTACTTATTTAGCAAATTATATTCAAAAAAACTTATGGATAGCCTACGTAGGTTTAGGTTTTATTTTAATTGTGGCACTACAATTAATAATTGGTGGATTAAATGATTATGGTGTTTTATCAATTAACGAAACATTTAAACAATATTTTTAATTTAATATGAATGTTTCTTAGTAGGGAACTTGCTTGTAACCACATCTTTCTTAAACTTTAGTGCAGCATCATTAATTTGTTTTTCAATATTAGAATATCTTTTAACAAATCTAGCTTTTATTTTATTTAATCCTATAAGATCATCTGTAACTAAAACTTGCCCATCACAATATACTGAAGCACCTATTCCAATAGTTGGTATATTGATTGTTTTTGTGATTTCTTTCGCCAAAGAGCTTTCAATACACTCTAAAACAATTGAGAATGCACCAGCTTCTTCTAAAAGTTTAGAATCTCTTAAAATAATTTTTCTTTCTGTTGTTTCTTTTCCTTTAAATCTAAAACTTGTTGCTGATTGTGGTAACAGTCCTAAATGTCCCATGACTGGAATTTTATTCTTTATTAAGATTTTAATTGTTTGAATAATTTTTTTACCGCCTTCAAGTTTAACGGCATCACATTTTGTTTTAGATATTATTTTTTTTGCGTTTTTTAATGCTTCTTTTGGGCTTCTGTAAGTATTATGAGGCATGTCGACTACCATTAAGCTTTTTTTAACGCCCATTCTTACACTCTTAGAATGTTCTATCATCATATCTAATGTCACTTTTTTTGTAGAAGAAAAATTGTAAAGTACAGAGCCTAGAGAGTCACCTACCAATATGAGATCACAATGACTATCTATAATAGATGCTACATTTTTAGAGTAGGCAGTAAGACTTATAATTTTTGATTTATTTTTTTTTTTAATAAAATTAATAATCTTGTAATTCATTTTTACCACACACCATTATTTTTCATTGATACCCAAGGTTCCTTAATTTCTAAATTTCCTTCTTGTAATATTTCTATAGAAATATTATCAGGAGATCTCACAAAAGCCATATGACCGTCTTTAGGTGGTCTATTAATTGTATAACCCAGATCCTGAAGCTTCTTGCATGTTTTATAAATATTTTCTACAAGGTATGCCAAATGACCAAAATTACGCGATCCATCACCTAACTTGTCACCATCCCAATTATAGGTAAGTTCTAATTCAGCATTTTCATCACCAGGAGCTGTTAAAAAAATTAAAGTAAATCTTCCTTGTTCATTTTCTACTCTTCTTGTTTCAACTAGACCCAATCCTTTACAATAAAAATTTAATGATTCATCTACGTCAGAAATTCTAATCATTGTGTGTAAATATTTCATAATATTTTGTATTCTATAGTAAAATTTTACTCTAATTCAATAGTACTTGGTGGTTTTGAAGTAACATCATAAACTACTCTATTGATTCCTCTAACATTATTAACAATTTGATTAGAAATTGATTGCATAAAACCTTTCGGAAAATCGAAAAAATCAGCAGTCATTCCATCTTCAGATGTTATTGCTCTTAATAGACAAATGTGTTCATAAGTACGATTATCTCCCATAACACCAACAGTTTTTACTGGGAGTAAAGCTGCATAAGCTTGCCAAATCTTATGGTATAATCCGTGCTCTCTTAAAGCCTTAATAAAATAAAAATCTGCTTCCTTCAAAATTTTTATTTTTTTATTTGTTATAATTCCTGGCATTCTTATAGCTAAGCCAGGTCCTGGAAAAGGATGTCTAGATATTATTTCTTTAGATAAGTTAAGCTCTAATCCTAATTTTCTAACTTCGTCTTTAAATAAAAATTTAAGTGGTTCTACTAATTTCAATCTCATCTTTTTTGGTAGACCACCTACGTTGTGATGTGATTTAATTTTTGATGTTTGACTACCTGTCACTGATTTGCTTTCAATTAGGTCAGGATAAAGAGTTCCTTGTGCAAGAAATTTAACATTTTTAATTTTTTTAGCATATCTCTCAAATATCTTAATAAAAAGGTTTCCAATTATTTTTCGTTTTTTTTCAGGATCAGATATGTTTGTTAGTTTTTTAAAAAATTCTCTTTCAGCATTTACATAAATCAAATTTATTTTTAATTTTTTTTTAAATGTTTCAATTACTTGTTTTTCTTCATTTTTTCTTAACAAACCATTATTAACGAAAATACATGTCAAGTTTTTTCCAATTGCTTTGCTTAATAGTTGTGCAACAACACTACTATCTACACCTCCAGATAGTCCACAAATTACTTTGTTATTACCTACTTGTTCTTTAATGTCATTAATTAGTCTTAATTTTTGATCTTTTGAAGACCAATTTCTTTTAACCTTACATACAAGAAAAAGAAAGTTGCGTAATAAAATTTTACCTTTTTTTGTATGTGTTACTTCTGGATGGAACTGAACACCATAAAAATTATTTTTAGAATTTTCTATTATTGTTAACTTAGAATTTTTTGTTGATGCAACAACCTTAAAATTTTTTGGCATTTTAGATACTTGATCGGCATGGCTCATCCAAACATCGCTAGTATTTTTTTTATTAAAAAAATTTCTAATCAAAATACTATTCGATACTTTGTTAATAGTAGCTAAACCAAACTCTCTATTTTTTGACTTTTTAACACTTCCACCTAATTCTTTTGAAAGAATTTGATGTCCAAAACATATGCCAAGTACAGGTATATCAAGCTTTAAAATTTTTTTATCAAAGTTAAATTTGTTATTTTGATAAACATTTAGAGGGCCACCAGAAAGAATTATTCCCTTTATGCTCTCTTTAACAATATTGTTTGCTTTAATTTTTTTGTGACTAATAATTTCTGAGAAAACCCCAAATTCTCTAATTCTCCTCGCAATTAATTGGGTAAATTGAGATCCAAAATCTATTATTAAAATTTTACTTAAATTATTACTACGATTCATCTTTAGGCTCTAAATTCTTTAATGATTTTAGAATGAAATTTTTTTTTTCACATAATTGGCTGCAAATCATAGTAAAATTTTCTACTAATTCTTTAACTTTTGAATAATTAGATTTTTTAAGTTCTATTTCCATTAATAGATAATTTGCTTCTTCATTTTGTGGATCCAATAAAAGTACTGTATTAATGTTTTTTTCTTCCTCTTTCTTATTATCTTCAAATTTATAAATTTTTGCTAGGTATAAATATGAGTCCTGATCTTTAGGATTAAAAACTATACTTCTTTGAAATAAAAATTTTGATTCATCGTATTTTTTTTCAGCATATTTTATTTTTCCTTCTTTTAAAAAAAGATTTTCTGCTTTTGCAAAATTTGTTAAATTTGTTAAATTTGTTAAATTTAAAACTATAAAAAAAATTGAAGTAAATCTAATTATTTTAATCATTAATATTTATTATCATTTGTTACTTCATCGACATTATGAACCATACTTTCATAAAAACCAGCTTTGGTTATTTTTACAAAATTAGGATTATTCTTAAGCTTGGGGACTTTTTTTGCTCCCAAATATCCCATAGAAGATTTTAGTCCACCAATTAATTTATAAATTATATCTTTAACATCACCCTTATATTTTGCAAAACCTTCTACTCCTTCAGGTACATATTTAGATATGTCTTTTTGTTTTGTTTGAAAATATCTATCTGCAGATCCTTTGTTCATTGCACCAACAGATCCCATTCCTCTAAAGCTTTTAAATAATTTCCCATTTTTTTTAATTAATTTACCAGGCGCTTCTGAACTTCCTGCAAACAAAGAACCTATCATGACTGCATCAGCTCCAGCAGATAAAGCTTTAGCAATGTCGCCTGAGTATTTAATTCCACCATCAGAGATGATTTTTGTTTTATTATTTGTAACACTTTTTTTTACTTCAAGTATTGCACTTAACTGGGGCACACCAATACCCGCTACAAGTCTTGTCGTACAAATTGATCCTGGTCCAATTCCAACTTTAACAATATCTACTCCCAATTTTATTAAAAATTTTGCTGCTTTTGCTGTAGCTATATTTCCAGCACATAAAGTTGTTTTCTTAGTTTTTATTTTTTTTATTGCTTTTATCATTTCTGCAACTTTTTTGCTGTGACCGTGTGCAGTATCTACTACAATTAGATCTACTTGTTCTTTTATAATTGCTTCAGCTCTTTTAAGTTCTAGTGGACCTGCTCCAACAGCTGCACCAACTAATAATTTTAATTTTTTTACTTTTTTGATTTCTTTAATTTGTTTTTTAATATCTAAATTTCTATGTATGACACCTATACCTCCAGCTTTAGCTATGGCTATGGCCATTTTACTCTCAGTAACTGTATCCATTGCTGAGGATAATAATGGAATTTTCAGAATTAAATCATTTGATAATTTTGTACTAGTGTCTACTTCAGAAGGTAAGACTTCTGAGTATTTTGGTGCCATTGTGACGTCATCAAAGGTGAGTGCTTCTTTTATAGGATCCATAATCATTTATATATGATTCCTTTTAAAATTAAAGTCTCTATCTTAAAGTTTTACAAATAATAAAACTTTCCTTAGATTCTTTTCTACTAGATTTAGGTTTAAATACCTTCACTTCTTTAAATATTTTTTTCCCTAAAGCAACTATCTCATTAAATGATGAGCCTAAAAAAATCTTAGAGACAAAGCGTCCTTCATTAACTAGCATTTTCTTAGCAAAGTTCATCGCTTCCATAGCCAATTCACCTGTATAGATAGCATCAATATCCTTTATGCCCGTTGTGTTAACAGCCATATCAGACACTACGACGTCAACTTTTGAATTAAAAAATCCTTTAATCTTCTCCTGTGAACCTATTTCTGTAAAATCACCCTTAATTTGAATTGTATTATCGATTTCCTCCATACCCTTTATGTCAATAGAAACTAATCTTCCGCTCCTTACTTTCCTAGAAATATATTGAGACCAGCTGCCTGGTGAAGCACCTAAATCAATCACTGATATACCATTTTTTAATATCTTAAATTTTTCGTCGATTTCTATCAATTTATAAGCTGATCTTGCTCTGTAACCATCCACTTGGGATTGCCTGACATAAATATCTCTTTTTTGTTTATTGATCCAGTTCTTTGAAATTTTATTCTTTTTCAATTAACGACCAAACCTTAAGCTTTTTGATAAAGTTTTATTTTCTATAGTTTTAATATCAATTTTTATCTCTTTATGAACTCTCATATCTTTATCACCATCCCAAATTCCAGATGCAAGATGAATTATACCTATATTATGATTTGGCAAATAAGGTTCAACAAATTTTCGTTCTTTTTCATTAAACTTTGGTAAAAGATTACTGACTAACCAATTACAATTATGAGGTAAAAATTCTGTTTCTAAATGGTTAATATAAACTGACATATTTATTGCTAACTGTTCTGATCCAAAAATATTTCCAGATTTTAATGTTTCTTCTAAATTTTTTTGCCATGTAATCCATCCAACAGAATCTTTTTCTAGAGAAAAAGCACCAATATTAATATGTGGTGCAAAAGCAAGTTTCCTTGCTTTATCTATTCCAATTTTTGATTTTATAGCGTGTTTAAAATTTTGAGATTTAATTATTGCAATTTGTCCAAATATCCAATTAACTTTGGACATATCTTTATATCCAGGTGTAAATGTTTGTGTGATTCCTAATTTACCATTCTCACAAGCTTTAAAATAAAGCTCTATTGCATTCCAATCCCCCACCCAGGCATCACAATCTATCCATAAAAATTTTTGGTAATCAGGAAAATATTTTGGTAAAAATGCCCTTGATACTTGACTCTTTAGCCATTCTTTCCCTTTAACTTTAAATGCAGGAACTTCTATATCCCATTCCGCTGATTTAATTTCATCAACTTTTTTAGATAGTATAGTTCTTTGTTCATTTGATAAACCAGCATCTAAAATACAAATTGCTATATCTTTACTTTTTTCAAAACTCTTAATCGAGTCAATTAATTCATTAAGCAATTCAAAATAATTTGAATCAGCTAACGATACAATTACATTTTTTTTCATTTATAATATGTCTTCTAATTCATCGTTATCATTTATTTCACCACTTAAAAATTTTTTCTTATAAACACTTTGATAGTTTAAATATCCAATTGGTAGTAAAAAAATATAGATCAGCCCACAAATAAGCAAAACTTTAAATGTATAAATTAATAAAAGTCCACAGAATAATACTATTCCAAATAATACAAAAATTGTCATTCGACGAGGTATAGTTATTCTTTTAAATGCAAACGTAGGAATCTTACTGATCAATAAAAATGATATCAAAATAAAAAATATTGGAACTATAATATTATGATTAATATTGATTAAATTAAACTCACTCAAACTAAATATTAGTGGCATTAATATTAATATTCCACCTGCTGGAGAAGGAACGCCTTCAAAATAATTATCTTTCCATGATGGTTCTGAATTTGAACTTACATTAAAACGTGCAAGTCTAAGAGCAACACAAACCACAAAAATCATTGTAAGCAACCAGCCAAATTTACCGAGATTATTCAATGACCAAAAATACATTATAAAAGCTGGTGCCACACCAAAGCTTATTAGATCTGCCAATGAGTCTAGCTCTTTTCCTACTAATGAAGTTCCTTTTAATAATCTTGCAACCCTACCATCAAGGGCATCAAAAATTGCTGCAAAAATAATAGCTATTATGGATAGTTCAAATTTTGAATCTAGTGCAAATTTAATCGAGCTTAATCCAATACAAACATTTATTAATGTTAATGCATTTGGTAAAAGCATTCTAGCTTTTTTATCTGATACAATCTTAAAATTATTTTTCGGCTTTTCCATAAGCTATCTTTTAGCTAATAGTGTTTCACCAGCAATTGTTTTTTGTCCCACTTTTACCAATGTTTCATAATTTTCAAAATAAACATCTGCTCTACTCCCAAATCTAATCATTCCAATTCTTTCACCTTGCTGAAGTTTTTGGTCTTTGTTAGATTCACAAACGATTCTTCTAGCTATTAATCCTGCAATTTGAACAACGATAACCTCTTCATTCTGGTTATTTATTATTTTATAATAATTTCTTTCATTGTCTTCACTTGCCTTATCAAGCGATGCATTTAAAAATTTTCCTGGTTTATAAAGTATTTCTGAAATTTTACCATCACAAGGTGTTCTATTTACATGGCAATCAAAGACATTCATAAAGATGCTGATCTTTGTAAATTTTTTATCCTCTAAACCTAACTCTTTTGGTCCATCAACTTCATGTATCATTAAAACTTCACCATCTGCTGGACTAGTTAGATAATTTTCATCATTTATCGAAATTCGTTCTGGATCTCTAAAAAAATAATAAACCCATATAGTTAGTATAAATCCAATTAATCCTAAAAAGGTGCTTAGGAAATATAAAAAAATTGTTACAAATATAGCGATAGCTAAAAATTTGTATCCTTCTGAATGAATTTTTGGAAAAGTTTTCTTTAACATAAGCTTATATTTGATAATTTTTTATTAATATGTATATAAAGCACTAAATTACAATTACTAATATATATTATTCAAATATGGCTAAAATTAAGGTTAAAAACCTAGTTGCAGAACTTGATGGTGATGAAATGACAAGGATAATATGGGAGTTTATTAAAAGTAAACTTATTCTTCCATATTTAGATTTGGGCATAGAGTATTTTGATTTAGGTATGAAAAGTCGAGATGATACCAATGATCAAATAACTATTGACTCCGCAGCTGCAATTAAAAAAATTGGTGTTGGTATTAAATGTGCAACAATCACACCAGATGAAGCTCGTGTTGAAGAATTTGATTTAAAAAAAATGTGGAGATCTCCCAATGGAACTATAAGAAATATTATTGGAGGAACTGTGTTTAGAGAACCAATAGTTTGTAAAAATATTCCTAAATTAGTACCTTCATGGACAGACCCTGTAATTATTGGAAGACATGCATTTGGAGATCAGTATAGAGCAACAGATTTTAAAGTTCCTGGAAAAGGTAAAATGGAAGTTAAATGGACAGCTGAAGATGGTAGCCAAGAAATAAAATATGAAGTTTTTAACTTTCCTGGGCCAGGCATAGCTTTATCAATGTACAATTTAGATAAATCAATAGAAGACTTTGCAAGGTCTTGTTTTGGCTATGGTTTGATTAAAGAATGGCCTGTTTATTTATCAACAAAAAATACAATCCTAAAACAATATGATGGTCGTTTTAAAGATATTTTTCAAAAAATATTTGATGAGGAATTTAAAGAAAAATTTGAACAATTAAAGATTACTTATGAACACAGACTAATTGATGACATGGTAGCATGTGCAATGAAATGGAGTGGTAAATATATCTGGGCTTGTAAAAATTATGATGGTGATGTTCAATCTGATACTATGGCACAAGGATATGGTTCTTTAGGCTTAATGACTAGTGTTCTATTAACTCCAGATGGAAAAGTAATGGAGTCTGAAGCAGCACATGGAACTGTAACTAGACATTATAGAATGCATCAACAAGGTAAAGAAACCTCTACAAATCCAATTGCATCTATATTTGCTTGGACTAGAGGTCTTGCACATAGAGGCAAATTAGATGGAAACAAAGAACTGATTAATTTTTCAAAAACTTTAGAGAAAGTTTGTATTGATTGTGTTGAAAATGGATCAATGACTAAAGATTTAGCAATTTTAATTGGTCCTTCAAGTAAGTATTTAACTACTAATGGTTTCTTAGATGAGCTAGATGGTCAGCTTAAAAAAAAACTTAATTAATTAATTTTTTAATATTTTCAAAAGACTGTTCAATTTTATTGGGCAATGTTCCCCCTGCTTGGGCAAAGTCAGCTCTTCCACCACCACCTTTACCACCAATAACTTCTGATCCAGCTCTAACAATTTTTACAGCATCAAACTTGTCTTCTAATGTTTTGGTAACACCTACAGCTAATCCAACTTTATTGTCATTGATTGCATAAATTATTACTAATCCTTCACCAATTTCTTTTTTTCCTTCATCAATTAACTTACGTAGATCTTTAAATGGTAAATCTACAATATTTTGAAACCTTACTTTAAATCCATTAATGATTTGATCATTGATTTTATTTTTTTCTTTATCTTTTAATATTGAGCTAACCGAAAGTTGATCAAATTGTCTATTAAGGTCTTTTATCAAGGCTACTTGATCACTATTTTGAAGATTAGGTTTTCCTCCTAATTTAATAATCTTTGTCCCTAATTCTTTTATAACTGCCTCATTTTTTTGATCTGATAGATTAGATAAGTTTTCTTTCTCTTTTAAAAAGCCAACTAACTGTGTGTCTCTTAATGCTTCAATTCTCCTTACGCCTGCTGCAATAGATGATTGGCTTATAACCTTAAATTTTCCAATGTCAGCTGTATTTATAACGTGCGTTCCTCCACATAGTTCTGTTGAGAAAAATTTACCTTCCTCATCCCCCATAGACAAAACTCTCACTTCTTCGCCATATTTTTCTCCAAATAAAGCTAGGGCACCATTCTCAACAGCTTCTTTAGGCGTCATTATTCTTGTTTTCACCTCTGATTTTTTTTGAATTATTGAGTTAACATATTGTTCAATTTGTTCCATCTCCTCTTTTGAGATTGGCTTCATATGACTAAAATCAAATCTTAAACGATCAGATTCAACTAAAGATCCTTTTTGAGTTACATGTTCACCTAAAACTCTTCTTAATGCTTCGTGCAATAAATGAGTAGCAGAATGGTAGGCTCTAATATTATTTCTTCTCTGTATATCTATTTTTAATTCAACACTGTCTTGTAGTTTGACTGAACCTTTTTTAACTTTTCCGTAATGAACAAATAAATCTCCTAATTTTTTTTGAACATCAAATACTTCAAATTCAAAAACTTCATTAGAGATTATTCCTGTATCAGCAACTTGGCCTCCTGATTCCCCATAAAAAGGTGTTTGATTTGTAATTATAATTCCCTCATCATTTTCTTGAAGATTTTTTACCTCTTTATTGTTTTTAAGAATCAAAGTAATCACACCTTGTGCTTTATTTGTAGAATATCCTAAAAAATCAGTTGCTCCTAATCTATCCTTTATATCAAACCATATTTGATCGACCGAGCTATCCCCTGATCCTTTCCAATTTTTTTTTGCTAATTCTTTACTTTCTTTCATTAATAAATCAAATTTCTTCACATCTACTGTTAATGATTTATTTTTTAAAATATCTTCGGTCAAATCTAAAGGGAAACCAAATGTATCATAAAGTTTAAATGCTACCTCACCGGGTAATACTTTTTCCACTTTTCTCAACTCTTCTTTTAAGATTTTTATTCCTCTATCTAATAAAACTAAAAACTTTTCCTCTTCTGTTTTTAAAGTTTCTTTTATTAAAGATTGTGCTCTTTCTAACTCAGGATAGCTATTAGACATTTCTTCTAAGAGTGTTTTAAAGATATCGTAGAAGATCGGTTTTTTAGAACCTAGTAAATGTGAATGTCTCATTCCACGTCTCATAATTCTTCTAAGCACATATCCCCTGCCTTCATTTGATGGCAAAACACCCTCTGCCAATAAAAATGAGCTTGCTCTTAAGTGATCCGCTATTACTCTAAAGCTAGATTGATTAACCTCATCTACTTTAACACTTAATGTGTCAGATGCAGATAGTATCAATTTTTTAAAATGATCTGTTTCATAGTTATCATGTGTTCCTTGCAATAGTGCAGCTACTCTCTCAAGACCCATGCCTGTATCCACAGATGGTTTTGGTAAATCTATTCTTTTATCTTTTGAAATTTGTTCGTATTGCATGAATACTAAATTCCATATTTCTATAAATCGGTTTCCATCTTCATTTTTAGTACCAGGTAAACCACCTTCTAAATGATCACCATGATCATAAAATATTTCTGAACATGGTCCGCAAGGTCCTGTGTCACCCATAGACCAAAAGTTATCTGATGTAGCTATCTTAATTATTCTATCATCACTAAAGCCAGCTATTTTCTTCCAAAAGTTGAATGCATCTTCATCATCATGATAAACTGTTACATAAAGACGGTTTTTATCAATTCCAAACTTTTTAGTTATTAAATTCCATGCATAACTTATTGCCTCTTCTTTAAAATAGTCTCCGAAAGAAAAATTTCCAAGCATTTCAAAAAATGTATGGTGCCTTGGTGTATAACCTACATTTTCAAGGTCATTATGTTTACCACCTGCCCTCACACATTTTTGTGAGGTTGTTGCTGTTTTATAATCTCTTTTTTCTAATCCAGTAAATACATTTTTAAATTGTACCATTCCTGAATTTGCAAACATTAATGTTGGATCATTATTTGGAACTAGATTACTAGACTCAACTATCCTGTGATCATTCTTTTCAAAATAATCTAAAAAAGTTGTTCTAATTTGATTTAGTGTTTTGTCAGCCATATATTTAAAATACAGCTTTTTTATTTGATGTCTAGGTAAGTGTAGGGGAAAAAGGCGCTTAAACTAAGCGCCTTTTAATAATTAAAGATGACTTTACTTTAACTAATTCTTTTTTGGTGGTGTAACTTCTTCTTTAGTTTCCACAGCAGGGTCTTCTATTTGATCTTTTGCAGCTTTTTCTGGATCAAGTGGATTTCCCTCAATTTTTTTTGCTATTACTCCAGCTTTTTCTCTTATTGCCATTTCTATTTCTGCAGCAATTTTTGGATTTTCCTCTAAAAAAATCTTGGCATTTTCTCGTCCTTGTCCAATTTTTTCACCTTTATACGCATACCAGGCTCCAGATTTTTCAACAATGTCAGCTTTTGCTCCAAGGTCAACCAATTCACCCACTTTGCTAATACCCTTGCCATACATAAGGTCAAACTCTACAACTTTGAATGGAGGAGCTACTTTATTTTTAACTACTTTAACTCTTGTTGAGTTACCAATAATTTCGTCACCATTTTTAATAGCACCAATTCGTCTGATGTCCATTCTTACAGATGAATAAAACTTAAGTGCATTTCCACCTGAAGTGGTCTCTGGACTTCCAAACATTACTCCAATTTTCATCCTAATTTGGTTAATAAAAATCATCATAGTATTCGTACTTGAGATTGAACCTGTCAATTTTCTTAAAGCTTGACTCATTAATCTTGATTGAAGTCCAACATGGTGATCTCCCATTTCTCCTTCGATTTCCGCTCTCGGCGTTAATGCGGCAACTGAATCAACAACAATTACAGAAATGGAGCCTGATTTAACCAATGTATCAGCTATTTCTAATGCTTGCTCACCTGTGTCTGGTTGTGAAATTAATAATTCCTCTGTATCTACTCCAAGTTTTTTTGCATAAACTGGATCTAAAGCATGCTCTGCATCTATAAATGCGCAAATCCCACCAGCTTTTTGAGCTTCTGCAACTACCTGTAAAGCTAAGGTTGTTTTTCCAGATGATTCTGGTCCATATATTTCAACAACTCTTCCCTTGGGTAATCCACCTATTCCAAGTGCTACATCTAAACTTAAAGAGCCAGTTGATACTGATTCAATATCCATTGCTCTTCTTTGGCCAAGCTTCATTACAGAACCTTTTCCAAAATTATCTGTAATTTGTGCTATTGCAGCGTCTAATGCTTTATTTTTTTCATTGCCTTCTGCTTGTTGTGCTTTTGTAGTTTTTACTACTTTTAAGTTGTTTTTAGTCATTTTATGCCTTTTTTATTAAATAATTAGTGTTCGAATCGTGTGTTAAATGTACACATTTTGTTCTTATTATCAATAGTTAATTTTTTTAATGAAAAATTGGCTCTATTACTTAAGTTTTAGATGGCTACTATTTAATAAACCGATAGCTTTCAAAATACTAAATTGAGCAAGGAAGTAATTTCTTTCTGAATTTGCTAAAGCAATTCTAGAATTTAGTAGAATAGAATTAGATTGAATAACATCCAAAGTAGATCTTCCAAGTCCCGATTCATACTCAACCGTTATTCCTTCATTTGCAATCTCTGCTGCTTTAACTTGCGACTTAACTGAATTCAATAAACTTTTTGAAGACTGTAGTGTGGACCATGAAATAGCTACATTACTATTGTTGTTTTTTGTAACACTATTTAATAATAATTTTTTTCTACTTTGTATATTTCGACTTTTATTTAATGAAGCTCTATTTTTCCCACCCGAGTATATTGGCCAAGTAACAGTTGCTTTTAAAATATTCTTATTGCGCTCATCATATGATGAGCTTAAATCTTGAGATCTAGAACTTTCATAGGAAAGTTTTGCAGAAGGTGTTAAGTCTGATCGTGAAATAATTATATCTTTTTCTGATTGTTCATATTCTAACTTTGCTATAATTAATTCAGGATTATGTTTTTTTGAAGTATTAATTGCATCATTCAAGTTGCTTGGAAGCATAAGATTGATATCAAAACTTTTATTTAAACTATTTATATCCATAATAGGTCCAATCACATTTTCATAATTTAACTTGTTTGATACAATTTCATTTTGAGATTGAATAAAATTTGCTTGAGCTTCAGCTAATGACGACTCAGATTGAGCTAAATCCGATAGAGTAATTTGACCTCTTTCAAGCCTCGCTCTATTTGTTTCAACTTGTCGTTCTAATAAACTAAGATTACTTTGATTGATTTTTAATTTTTCATTAGCTAATATTAATCCTGAATAAACTTCGATTGCTTTTAATAAAACTTCTTGTTCTTTTTTTAATAGTTTTGCACTTGTAAGGTTAATTCCAATTTTATTTTTTTGAACATCAGCATTTCTACCAAAGTCTATTAACGTTTGTTCGATTTTTATAGATTGTATGGAAGGATCAACATCGTTAACTGATTGCTCAACTCCTGTTCTATTTGTCAACTTACTTGTGTCTTCTTGACTTTTACTTCCTGAAATTGTGACCGTAGGCAAGTAGTTACCTTTTGAAATCTTTAAATCTTCTTCTGAAATATTAATATTTTCTCTCTCAGCATTTAAGTCAGTATTATTCTTATAAGCCTCTGTAAGAGCTTCAAATAAAGTTACAGCCAAGACATGTTGATTTAAGAACAGAATTGAAAATAGTATTAAAATCGTTTTTTTCATTAGTTCTTAAATTTTATCTTTTCAATCTGATGATTACTATTTAAATTCATTATTATAGATGAACTTTTTAACGCATCTTTAAACATTTGTTGAGTAATTCTTTGATATGTTTGCATAAAATTTATCACATCCCCACTACTCATAATCTTTAGGTTTTTCTTATTTTTTGTTTGAACCCAAAGCTTTCTCTCTTGTTTTAATCTCCATTCTCTTAATAAATTAAAATTTTTAGCTTTTAGATACAACAGTCCATCTAATTGGTTAAATAATGTCTTATATTTAGTTTTCAACTGATTGTTAACATGAGTTCTCCACTTGGTCTCTTCGTCATATACTTTTTCAAGCGAGTTAATTGGTTTTTTGAGTTGACTGTTTGATTGAGCTCTTGCTCCAACACACCAACCTTCAAAAATTATAACATCGGGCCTTGTTTTAATTTTGTGCCATGAGCTTTTTGAGCATCTATCATCTATCGCTTTGTCAAATGTTGGAACCTGCAAACTCTTAAAATTTTTACCTTTAATTTTTTTGAAAAAACTCAACATTAAATCTATATCATGAGTTCCAGGAACTCCTCGTGTCATTAATAAAGGGTGTTTATTTTTAGATAATAATTTTCTATCTTTTCTTGTTTTATAAAAGTCATCGATGGAGACTTTAAAAACTTTTAATTTAAAATACTTTTGTAAGATTAAGGTTAAAATTGATGAGATGGTTGTTTTCCCTGAACCCTGTCCTCCTGCTAAACCAATTATTAATGGTCTTTTTTTATTGGCTCTTTTTGATATCCAAAAACTTACTGGGATTAAAAAAGATTTAATCATCTTATCTTTATTTTTAAATTTATCTTTTTTTGTTTCTTGAGAAGAGATAAATTTAAGACAATCTTTTTTTACTTTTAGAAAACAATTATTAACTTGTTGCATAAAAAATTATCTTTTATCAAGTGGATGGTTTTGACCATCGTTGACTGCAATATTTTTCAATTCAAAAGTATTTATTTCATCTATACATCCAAGATTAAATCCTGTCATAGCTGGATTGGCTCTTGGATTGTGATGTGTATAAATTCCACAATTAGAACAAAAATAATGTTTTGCGATTTTTGAATGAAATTGATAAAGCTTTAACTTGTCTTCACCTTTAATAATCTTAAAGTCTTCATTCTTAACCATAGACATTATTGCTCCTTTTCTCTTACAAATAGAACAATTGCATTTTAAAACTTTTTCTAAATTATCAGGTACATTTATTTCTGCTTCTACTTCTCCACAATGGCATTTTAGTTTTTTCATTTATATTTCTCCTTTATTTTTTATATTAATCTCAAACATTGTTTCATTTCTTCTGCGCAAAGGCAGTGTGAAAGGTCCATCATAAGTTGCTTTAATAGGTGCGCTCAAAATTGATATGTCATCTTTTTTTAATTCATTTTGTAAAATATCTTTATGCTTAATAAAGTTTTTATCAGAAGCTCTTCCTGAGTATCTAATAACTGCATAATAACCTTCTTTAATATTTAAAATCTTTATATCGGAGTTAGATGGAATTGGTGTATTTTCTTTATTAAATCTTGAAGGTAAATAAAACTGCATAGTCATACTTCCTTTTTTTTCTATCTGAGTAACTGGTGTTGTCATCTTAATTTCCTCATTATTTTTATTATCACCAGAAATGTAGTTAAATAATTTTCTAAAACTACTACCTTCATTTGATATTTCTGTTTCGATGGCTAAACGATCAGAATATTTTCTAATTTCATAAATTTCATTTTTTTTCACCACCTCGTAATTTGCTTCTTCATAAGCCATACTATTAGAGGTTATAATTAAACCAAGAATTACAATCGATAGAATTTTTTTCATTTTAATGTGGTGCCTAAACTACCTCTGGTTGAAGTTATCCACAAGAGTACAAAATGTAGTTTGGATGTTCACGTTTTGATTCACCTTTGATTCATTTACAGACTCAAAATACAATCTCTTGTGTGTATTATATAACTAGTCTATGAATAAGAACAAAATAAGAACATGAAACTAACTATTCCGTTTTATCTACATAAAGCAGGTGCTGGCTTTCCCTCTCCTGCAACAGATTACATCGAAGAAGATGTGGATCTTAATGTTCATCTAATTAAAAACGTTCCAGCAACATTCATCATTAGAGTTCAGGGAAAATCAATGACTGATGTTGGTATTTATGATGGTGACTTGTTGGTTATTGATAGAAGTTTAAAACCTAAAAATTTTTCAACTGTAGTTGCAAATATTTATGATGAATTGGTTGTTAAAAGTTTTGTTAGATCTAAAGATGGACAATTTTTAACATCAGGTTCGAAAAATATTGAAGATAAAATAATTATTGGGGATGAGTCTGAGGTATTTATCTGGGGAGTTGTGACTTATGTCATCCATTCAACGTACTAAAAAGATAGCACTTGTTGATTGTAATTCATTTTATGTTTCTTGTGAAAGATTATTTAATCCTAAAATTAGAAACAAACCTGTAGTTGTTTTATCTAATAATGATGGCTGCATCATATCAAGATCAACTGAAGCAAAGGCTCTTGGTATTAAAATGGGAGAGCCTTATTTTAAAGCTAAAGATATAATACTTAAAAATAAAGTTTATGTATTTTCTTCAAACTATTCTTTGTATGGAGATTTATCCAGAAGAGTAATGAGAACTTTAAAAAGATTTAATCCAGTCTTAGAAATATATTCTATCGATGAAGCTTTCTTAGATCTAACCAATTATCCTGATGATGAAATTGAAGATGTTGGAAAAGAAATTAGAAGTATTGTTTTACGATGGACAGGAATACCTACAAGCATTGGTATTGCTAAAACAAAAACTTTAAGCAAGATTGCAAATCATATAGCAAAGAAAAAACAATCCGGTGTAACTAACTTGATAGGTATTGAAAATATTGATCCACTGTTAGAAAAAATAGATATTAATGATGTGTGGGGAGTTGGTAAGCAGATGACAAAATTTTATCAGCAAAATGGAATTTACAATGCTAAACAGTTAAAGAATATGTCAAACACTTGGATTAAAAAAAGCTCCAATGTTTTAAGCTCTAGGACTGCATTAGAACTTAGGGGCATTCCCTGCATTCCATTAGAAACTAAAACTTCAAAAAGAAAAAGCTGTGTAGTATCAAGATCATTTGGTACTAGAGTTGAAAAATTTCAAGAACTACAAGAAGCAGTTACAAGTTACTGTTTAAACGCTTCAGAAAAAATTAGATCAGAGTCGTTGATTGCAAAATCAATAACTGTTTCTGTAAGAACAAGTCCTTTTCAAAATAGAGGAGTTTATTATTCAAATGCTAAAACTATAGATTTTCCAATAGCTACTAATAATAGTATTGAAATAGTTAAAACTGCTTTAGCTGCATTAAATGAAATCTTTATAAATGGGTACAGGTATCAAAAAGCTGGAATAACATTGACCGGCTTAACTGGTTCAGAGGGTAGTAAAAATTTATTCTCTTCAGAAAAAGATGAAAAAATTAAAGGTTTGATGAGGTCTATTGATAGTACAAATTATAGATATGGTAGATCAACACTGAGTTTAGCCAGTGCTGGGGTTAACAAGAAGTGGAATATGAGAAGAGATCACTCTTCAAAGATAGATACAGCTGATTTTTATTCTCTACCAACGATTAAAGTTAATTAATTTGTTTACCTTTTTCAATTGGATCTAATATTAGTTTTTTGTGATTATATTTATAATTGGTATTATTATAATGAAGTGAATTAATAACCAGTATTCTTGAATTTTCTACATCAATTAAAATAGCATTCCCACCATAGCCACCCATGCCAAATATAATTTTGTCTTTTAATCCTGGAAAATCCATATGAAATTGACCTCCATATGATTTTGTACTATTAAATGCTGGTTCATTTACCCCCCCTTTTGGAATTCTTCTTTTGTGAATTTCTTTTAAATATTTTCCAACACAAGTATCATTCTGATAATCATCCATTATAGCTTTTGCTATTCTAAGATAGTCAAATCTTGCTGCCATTATGTTGGGATGTCCATTTCCATTTTCTTCTTGAAAACTAGTAAAACCATAACGAATGCTATTTTTGATCTTTATTTTATCGTTGAAAACTTTGCTATAAAATTTGTCATAATCTTCACTGGTTTTAAATTTTATGTAATTTAAAATTAATTGAGTAACAAATCCATTGTAATTGTATCTATCCTTGGATTTTTTCGTATTTTTGTTTCTAAAGTGTGAGCGCATAGTTGTTTCAATATCTCTATCTTCATATGCACCTAATTTACTTGTACCATCTTCAAATTCATCGATATACTTTTGATCACCAGTATTCATATTTAAAAAATTTATCAATTTTTGATTATGATAGAGTGAGTCTTTTATTACAGGCCAGTCATTTACTCTTGCATCAACTCCATCAATGTAGCCCTCACATATGGCATGACCTAGTATATAAGAAGTTACTGACTTACCCATTGACATTGAATAAAATTTTGTCTCATTATTTAAAAACTCTCCCAGTCTTTCTTTGGGAGAAAATTCGTCAATTAATACTTCACCATCTTGATAATATAAATAACTAAGGATACCTTTAGTTTTCATTTGTTTTTTTAAAAATTTATCTTCAATTAAATTGAATTTAAAATCGTATGAATTATTTGAAGGTTTAAACTCTTTTAAATGTGTGCCTCTATCTCTATAAGAGTATTTCCATAAATAATAAATCAGGGTATCTCTATTTGGGTTTGAATGATAAGCAATATTAGTTGCTGATAATGCCTTATTACCTATCTTGATATTTAGATTGTTCATCATTGTCATTTTTCCTTTGGGATAATTCCCACATTCTTTATTTAACCAAGCATCACTATTTTTTTTATATGATGCGCAAATATCAAACTTAGCACCCCCTTCTTTTAAATATTGAGAGTAGCCATTTTTCAAAAGCCATTGATTAAATTTATTAAAATTTTCAGCTAAAAGATTGCTTGAAGTTAATAAGCTTAAAGTAAGAATTATAATTATTTTGTTCATTTAATTTTATCTATACTGTCAATATTATTTAATGAATTATTATATTCTGACATATTTTCTCTACTAGATAATATTATAACTGAAATCATCATAATAATAACTCCAAGAACAGGTATCAACGTGATAATTGAAATTTTTCCAGTCACTAAAAATAAGTAAGCAATTAAAAATAATATAGATCTAATTAATAAAGTTATCTTAAAAACAGCAATAATTGAAAGAGAATGTTTTAATAAATTAATAAAATTCATTTTAGATAGTCCAAAATATCTTTTTGCCCTAATAGAGGGAATGAATTTTCTATCTTTAAATAACTTTGCAATAGATCCTGAAAAACTACTCCACGTTGCAGCCTCATTAACCATTGTATTAACTGCTGACTTTGGCATGCATGAATAATTACCATATTTGATTGAGTGACCTGTAAAAACATAAGTCAAATACTTGTGGATTAAATAACAAAACTTAAAAATAAATCCTTCAGATCTTTTTACTCTATTGGCTGTAACAACAATATCTGGATGTTCTTTAATTTTTTCAATCAATAAACTAAGCTCTTCCGGTCTATCTTCTCCATCACCATCCATTGGAATTACATAATCAAACTCTTCTTTATCATTTATATATTTTAATCCAGCTGCATTACACCTTGCATGTCCCTTATTTCTTTTCATGTTGATGATTTGAATCGATTTTAAATTAGTTAAATTAACTGAAAATTCTGGTTTATTTTCACTGGATGCATCGTTAACTATTATTACTGAAAATTCACCTTCTAATGTTAAAATTTCTGAATTAATATTTTCTAAAAGTTTAAAGACTGACTGCCAATCATTATAAACTGGAATTAAAATTTTTATTTTATTCATCTATATCCAATACAAATATTATCTATACACATAAATTTAGATAGTGAATTTAGTTTATCTTTAGTAATAAGCCCCTCCCAAACAGGTCTAGATTTTAAATGGTACGATAGATTACCCGCATTCCACTCATCTCCAAGAACAACATTGATAGATTCTTTGTGATCTTGACTCCAGGCATATTGGGTTTTTATAGCTATTTCTTTTCCTGGATAGTCTGTTCTTTTATCTGTTTTTGAAATTGAGATATATGCATAAGAAAAAAGTGAAAAAGTAAACAAAACTAAAAATGACAATAAGAATCCATTTAGTTTTTTTAGATTTATTTGTGCTTGAAAAATATAAACAATTAATACACCAAAGAATAAATAAAATGGTGTCATCCACATTGTTTTTATTTTTGAACCAGTTAACAATGAAGTTAAGAACATTAGGCCTATTGGTACTAAATTAATAAATATCAAAAATAATAATTTTTTATCTTTTAAGGTTATTTTGAATTTTAATTTTTTTATTAAAAAAAATGACATTATAAAAAATGGAATTAATATTCCTATTTGCTTAACTAAAAATATTAATGGATAAGTTATGTGATCTAATAAACTAGAGCCTTCTAACCCAGCTCTAGCTAAACCATAAGTAATGGTTATATAATCATTATTTGTTAACCAAATTAGATGTGGAACTAATAAAACAATAAAAACTTCTAAAGACACTAGATACTTAAAATCAAACTTTTTATATTTTTTTATAAAAATTATATAGAAAAATAATAGATCAATCGTTATTAAAAGATAAATAAAAAGATATTTTGATAAAAAACCTATAGCTGCAAACACTCCAAGCCAAAAACAATCTTTAAAAGTTATTTGTTGTTTGTCAAATAATTTCCATGAATAATAAACACATAATGCCCAGAAAGGTAATTGGCAAACATTTACATTAAATTCTGGAGTTGTAAAATTATAAAAATAAATACCTTCAAGTAAAAGAACTGATATTAAACTTAAACTTTTATTTTTAAATAGTTCACCTGCAAATTTAAAAACAACAATAAAAGCTATTACTACAAATATTTGACTCAGTAAATAATAAGCCCCATCATGTGAGCCAAATATTTGATAAAAAATTTCTGAAAAAAAAGCACTTGCTGGTGGATGTTTATTAAAGCCCCAATCGAAATTATTTCCCCAAGCTAAAGCTTCAATTGTATCTAGCGGTAAATTGTTATTTGTTAATGTTGGAACTAAAGTCCATAAAATTAAATGAGTTATAATAAAAATATAAAATAATTTTTGTATACTTTTTTTATTAAGTGACATTTGATAGATTTTATATGAATTAAGCTTGCTTGACACGTATTAATTGCTGAATATACTCCGCCACTAAAATTTATACATATGCCTAAAATCTCAAAACCATCTACTAAAAAATCAAAAGTAAAAATAAAAAAAGCTATTACAGCAATTAAAAAGCCTTCAAAAGCCATACAAAAAGCAACTATTGCTAAAAAAAAAATTAACCCCGTGATTAAAATTTCAAAAAATTATATTCCCAAAGATACTGAAAAATATATGTGTGACAAGCATCTATCCTTTTTTAAAATAAAGCTTACAGAATGGAAAAAAGAATTAGTAAAAGCAAATAATGAAGCTCTTTACCATGGATCAATGGATGATAACAGTGTTTCGGCTGACATTGTTGACCAAGCAAGTTCTTACACAGATAAAGCAGTGGAGATGAAAGCTATCAATAGACAAATAAAATTAATTTCTAAAATTGATCAAGCCTTATTAAGGTTAAAGAATGGAGTGTATGGATTTTGTGAAGAAACAGCAGAACCAATTGGATTAAAAAGATTGATGGCAAGACCAGTTGCTGAACTTTGTATTGCAGCACAAGAAAAGCATGAAAAAGAAGAAAAAGTATATGCTGATGATTAAACTTAAAGTATTCTCTTAGTTAGCATCAAGAACAGCATGTAAAAACTGTTTTGTTCTTTCGTTCTTTGGATCATCAAATAATTGTTCTGGTGGACCTTGTTCAAATATCTTTCCTTCATTAAAAAAACACACGCGATCTGATATTTCTCTAGCAAAACCCATCTGGTGAGTGACCATAATCATTGTAAGATCATGTTCTTTATTTAAAGATCTAATAACATTTAAAACCTCTCCAACAACTTCGGGATCCAGTGCTGATGTAATTTCATCTAAGAGCATAACTTTTGGCCTCATAGCTAAAGCTCTGGCTATAGCAACCCTTTGTTGCTGCCCACCTGATAATCTTGAAGGATGTTCATCTTTTTTATCTGATAATCCAACCAAATCTAATAAATCTAGTGCTCTTTCTTCAGCTTCTTCTTTTTTCATTCCTAGCACTTCAACTGGTGCCTCAATACAATTTTGTAGAGCAGTCATATGAGGAAAAAGATTAAATTGTTGAAAGACCATTCCTATTTTTGATCGTCTTTCTCTTAAGTATTTTTCATTAGCAAAAACAAGTTTTTCTTTTTCCATCATGTGGGTTAAAGGCTCACCATCTAAATGAATTATACCTTGATTAATTTTTTCTAAAGTCATTAAAACTCTTAAAACTGTTGTTTTACCTGAGCCTGATGGACCAATAATCGAAACCATTTCATTTTTTTTTATTTCTAAATTAAGCTTATCTAAAACAACAAGGTCTCCATATTGCTTAGTAACATCAGAGAATTTTACCAAGATATCATTAGAGTCTTTTTTATTATCCATTTAATTTTTTACCTTTCCTTGTGCTTTATTTACTGATCTCTCTAATTTTCTTATACCCATAGCAGCAGGTATTGATAAAATTAAGAAAATAATTCCAACCATCGTATATGGTTCCAGATAACGGTAGTGTTCTCCACCTACTGATGTTGCTGCATGAAATAACTCTGCAACACCGATTGTTGAAAGTAGTGGCGTGTCTTTAAAAATTCCAACTAAATAATTTCCCATTCCTGGAATTGCTATAGGAAAAGCTTGGGGTAAAACTATTCTTCTATACGTATATAATGTTGTAAAATTTAGAGCTCTACATGCTTCCCATTGAGATTTTGGAACACCCTCTAGTGCACCTCTATAAACTTCTGAAAGATAAGTTCCAAAATGAAGTCCAATTGTAATCATTGCTGTTACCCAAGCTGATAAGATTATGCCAAATTGAGGGCCAACAAAATAAAGAAAAAATAACTGAATAAGAAGAGGTGTTGAACGAATAAATTCAACTATCTCTCTGACTAGTATATTTATAACTTTGTAAGGTGTTCGTTGCCCTATTAAAAATATTAACCCCACAACTACTGCAATTGCATATCCTATGCCAGCAGCCATTATAGTATTTAAGGTTGCCCATAACATTTTTGGCAGGATTTCATATGCAAAATCCCATCTCCATTCTGCATTCATATTATATCTTTTCCTTTCCAACTTTTCTTGCTGCAAGAACTTCTAGCCAACGCAAGAAAGGCACAAGAAAAAATCTAGAGATTATATAATAAATTAAAAGAGCTGTACCAAAACATTGAGCTGACAACCATGTAATTGAATTAATTTGTTTTGCTTCAAAAGTTAAGTCAACAACTGTAACTAATGCCACTAATGCTGTTGCTTTTAAAAGTTCAACAGTTAAATTTGCTGCTGGTGGTAGTATTATTGGAAAAATTTGGGGTATTATAATTCTTCTCATTCTTTTTGCTGAACTAAAGTTTAATGCATGAGCACCTTCCCATTGACTCTTAGGTACTGCTAATATTCCACCTCTAACTATTTCAGCTCCATATGCACCAAAGTTTAAACCTATTGCAACCACACCAGACGTAAACGCTTCTAATGAAACACCAAAAAAAGGTAATACATAATAAAACCAGAATAATTGAACCATCAAGGATGTTCCTCTAAAAAACTCAATATAAACAGTTGCAACACCTTGAATAACTGAATTATTAGATACCCTCATTAATCCAAAAATAATTGAAATTATTACATAGAGAATAGTGGCACAAATTAAAACCTTAAGTGTAGTTATCGTTCCTAGAAGTAGCGTAGGTCCATGTTCGGATAAGAATGAAAAATAACTCACGTTCAAAAACCTTTAATTAAATTTAAAAAAAAATCAGGCAACTTTTATTCATCGCCTGATTAAATTGGTTTATTTCTTATATTATCTGTTGCAAGCCCAAGCTGTTGTCATATGAGCAGGCTGAAATTGTGCCTCACCATATCCATACTCACCAGCTCTTTTCAACATTTTTGCTGGATTAGCCATAACTTTAGCTAATGCTTTGTTGAAATTGTCTCTAAACTCAACATCAGTTTTTCTAAAGCCCATACCTACTACATTTAAAGTTTCTTCAGGCATTTTTTTAGGATCAGCTATTTCAAACATTCCATTACTTTTTGCTACATGTTCTTTTGCACCAAATAATGTTTGTACTGCAGCATCCGCTCTACCAGCTTTCATTGCAGCAAGAATTCCAACTTCACCTTCAACAAACATCATTTGACTATCAGGAACGCCATACTTTTTAGCAGCTGCTACAGTGTTAAAACCAGCACCAGTTACAAGTTTAGCACCTTTGCTAATTACATCTGCATAATTATAAATTCCTTTAGGGTTTCCTTTTGGAACCATCATGGCATCACCAAAAACACCTATAGGATCAGAAAAGTTCATACTTTTACATCTCTTTGGTGTAATATACATACCGCCAGTAATAATATCCGAACGGCCAGCATTTATTCCTGGAATTAATCCTGACCATTCAAAAGTTTTAAACTCCATTTGATCTTTAGTAATTCCCATTTCTTCAAGAACTGTCAATGCAATCATATTAACAAATCCCAACGGTTCACCACTATCTCCAGCATAGGCCCACGGTACAGCAGTACCAAAACCAAGTCTTAACTTGCCACCATTTTTTAGTTTTTCAGTCAATGTTTCAGCACTAACTGCCGTAATACTAAAAAGAATTACAAGAAAAACTCCAATCGATTTTAAAAATCTATTCATTTTTTTTCCTCTATTTAAGTTTATTTTTATAATTAAAACAAAATTGAAGTTGTTTGTACACCAAAAAGTAAATACAACTTTAAGTTGCTTGATAAAATATTTTTATTAAATGATTATCTTAATCTTATCACCTAAATTAATTTCACCATCATCAAGTGCAGTCAAATAAATTCCCATTTCAAAATGATTATAATTTTTTTTTAATGATTGAAGTAAATTTAAAGAATTGTCATCTGTTGTTGGTTTTAAATTAATTGCAACACATCTTGGAATATTTTTCTCAACCTTAAAAGAAATATCATTAATCTTTATAGTTTTTCCTATCCATTCTCTCTCTGCCCAAGGCTTAATTCCATCAATACATATATTTCCTCTAAATCTAGATATTTCAACTTTTTCATTTGTTTTTTTCTGGAAATCACTAACACTTTGTATGTTTATAAGTGAAACTGAATTAATAAAATCAACTTTATTTGAAATTGATGTGTCAAAAAAAGGAAATTCTTCATTTTTCATTAAAACTATAGGTTCCTTTAAAGAATTTTCTAATTCTATAATCTTATTTGAAAGTAATTGACGTTCACTTAATTCATTTATATCGATTGTTAAAATTTCTTTATCTTTAAAGGTTAATGTTAATCTATTTTTCTTATAAAAAAAATTGTACTTATTTAATACTGGAGAATTTTTAAGAGTTAAAACTTTATTCCATTTGCCTTTTCTCTCTTCTGGAATTTTTTCAAATAGTTGTACTTTATGTGAGTCAAGATTCTTAGCAAATGCAAAAATTCGATCTCCTATAATTCCAATATCTTTTTTAATTTCACACTTATTAATAGTTTGAAATGATACTGATTTAACTGGACAGTAATTTATTGAAGAAATAGTTGCGCTCATATAATATTTTTCTTATGGTTTTGGTATCTTTGAGCCATTTTTTAAAAGATCGTAACCCTTTATAACAGCTTCTCTACTTGCGATATCTAAATACCATCTTGTTAAATCTTTATAATTGTTAAGCCCAATATCATGCCATTCATGTCTTGCAAGCCAAGGCCAGGTTGCAATATCTGCAATTGTATAGTCATTGCCTGCTAAGTATTTTGATGAAGACAATCTTTCATCTAACTCACTATATAATCTTTTAGCAATTTTAAAAAACCTCTCTTCTCCAAATTGACTTTTGCCAGGATTATAATGATGAAATTGATGATGCTGTCCAATCATTGGTCCGATAGTTCCCATCTGTGCCATTAGCCACTGGTTGATAACATTACGATCTTTAGCTTCATAAAATTTATTATATTTTTCTGCTAAATACATAAGGATCGCTCCAGACTCAAATACAGATTTCTTATTTTCATGATCTAGTATTACTGGGATTTTACTAAAGGGGCTTATTTTTTTAAAATCAGGTTTAAATTGATCTTCTTTGGATAAGTCCATTGCTGTAATTTTAAAATCACAACCGATTTCTTCTAATAGTATAGTTATTTTTTTTCCATTTGGAGTATCCGAAGTGAATAATTCTATCACTCTTTAACACCCAGTCTATTTTTTACTGTTTTAGATGAAGTGGTAAATTCAAATCTATATTTTTCGTCTGGTTTTGCATATTTAAAACATCCCCTTGCAGCTAGTGCTCCCTCATGAAAACCTGAAAGAATTAATTTAAGTTTTCCAGGATAAGTACAAATATCACCAATTGCAAAAATTCCTTCTTTATTGGTTTCAAAACTTTCAGTATTAACAGGAACTGTCTTTTTATCTAAATTTAATCCCCATTCAGCAATAGGCCCCAGTTGCATTATTAATCCAAAAAAACCCAAAACATAATCAGTTTTAATTTCTTTTAAACTCTCATCATCATGTTTAATATTAATGCTTTCAATTTTTTCATTACCACTAACGGAGCCTAGTTGATATTTTGTATAAACTTCTATTTTACCTTCATCTTTTAACTGATTAACTTTATCAATACTTGCTTGCATCCCTCTAAATTCATCTCTTCTGTGAACTAATATAACTTTAGATGTATTTGAAAGCTCAATCGCCCAATCTAATGCAGAGTCTCCTCCACCAAAAATGGTAACTGTTTTATCTTTAAAGATTGTTTTATCTTTAATTGAATAAAGTATTTGTTTTCCTTCGTACTTTTCAATTTTTTTTATTGCAAATTTTCTTGGCTCAAATGAACCAACGCCTGCAGCAATAATTATACTTGATGCTTCAAATTCAGTTCCTTTATTAGTCTTTATTAACCATTTTTTTTTAACTTTTTTAATTTCTTCTACTCGTTCATTTAAATGAAAATTTGTTTTAAATACTTTAATTTGTTCAATTAAATTATTAGTTAACTCTTCTCCAGTGCATTCTGGAACGGCAGGAATATCATAAATAGGTTTGTCTGGATAAAGTTCAATGCACTGTCCACCTATTTTATCCAAATTATCTACCACTTCACACTTAAGGCCAATTATGCCTAATTGATGAATACAAAATAATCCAACTGGCCCTGCACCTATTATTAAAGTATCTGTTTTAATCATTTAACCTTGCTTTGATGGCATGCTAACTGTTAGTCCATCCAATTCATCTGAAACTAATATTTGGCAACTTAATCTACTAAATTTATTGGGCTCATAAGCCATGTCTAGCATGTCTTCTTCTCCATCTTCTTTTTTTGGAAGCTTATCAAACCATTCTTCTTTGACATAAACGTGGCACGTAGCACAAGCCATACCTCCTCCACAATCAGCATCTATTCCTGGAATATCGTTTTGAACTGCACCCTCCATTACACTCAACCCATTAGAAACTTCTATAGAGTAAGATTTTCCACTATTTTCAATATAGGTAATTTTAGGCATTGAACTATATATAATTACATAAAAAAAAAGGGCAAGTACACAAAATGTACTCGCCCTTTTTAAATTATTTAGGTTTACTAATTACTTAGCTTTTCTACCACCTGATTGTACTGCGGCAGCCCAAATGATTAGACCAAATGCAGTTTTGTTTAGCAAGTCAGCTATGTTGTAAATCACATTTAGTGAGTCAGCATCTACACCACCTGTTAGGTAACCAAATACGTAACCTAATGGGTAAATTGCCCAACCAACTGTAACGATCATTCTCATTGCACCAAATGCAGTAACAAGAGCTTTGTTTCCACTTTTTGCTGCAGCTTTACCTGCTTCACCTGAAAATACTTCATAAAGAATGTAGAACCATCCAGCCATACCGATTACAAAACCAAGTGTAGCGTTAATGTATCCTGCTTCTCCTAAGTATCCACCTACAAGCATCACAACTGTTCCAATTAACAATCTCCAGAATATTCCAGAATTTGCTTTACCTACTGCTGCTAGCACAAGGTAAAATTCTATCATCAGTAATGGCACAGTGATTAACCAGTCAATATATCTGTAAACAGTTGGCGACTCGCCAGTTATTACCCATACATCTCTCATATACACGTAATGTACAAAAGCAATACCAGTTACTAGACCAGATACGATTATTGATGTTCTCCACGCTGCTGCAACGTTTCCTGCTTCTAAGAAAAAGAAAGCAGTCGACGCTAACATTACCATTGATACAAGCCAGAATGAGATCCCAACGAAGTCGTCAGAAGCCAACATGGCTGTCTCTGCATTTGCCACACCTGAAGCACCCATTAGGGCTACAGCTGTAAGGGCAAACAATTTTAGTTTTTTCATAAAAAACTCCCTCTTTTGTTAGTTTTTAACTTTTAGTTTATATAAACTAGACTTAAACAAACGCTTAAATCATGTTGATGGTTAACTATCAAAGTTATCTAGTTTTTAGAAGGTTTAATTGTGTCTAATTTGTATTGATTTTACTTACTTTTTAAATTTTAATACAATTTTTAATTTAATAAGCTTAGAAAACTAACAAAATAGAATCAATTAATATGTCAAAAAAATTTAATGATATTTACCAAAATTCTCTAAAAAATCCTGAAAATTTTTGGCAAGAAGTATCTAATGATATCTTTTGGTTTAAAAAACCTACTAAGATTTTAAATAAATCTAACCCACCCTTTTATAAATGGTTTGAAGATGGTGTTACCAACACTTGCTACAATGCTTTAGACATTCATATCGATCAAGGCAGAGGTGACAAACTAGCTTTAATTTATGACAGCCCAATAACTGGAAACAAAAAGCAGTTTACCTACAAAAAATTAAGAGAAAAGGTTTCAAAATTTGCGGGAGCTCTAAGAAATCAAGGAGTTGACAAAGGTGATAGGGTTATAATCTACATGCCTATGATTCCAGAGGCAGTTATAGCAATGTTAGCATGTGGGAGAATTGGAGCAATTCACTCTGTAGTGTTTGGAGGGTTTGCCTCAAATGAACTTGCTAGCAGAATTGATGACAGTAAAGCAAAAGTAATAGTTACAGCTTCATGTGGCTTTGAGCCTGGAAAAACTGTTGAATATAAACCATTGGTTGATGCAGCAATTAAGATGGCTTCTCATAAAATAGATAAAATGATCTTATTTCAAAGAATAGACCATACGGTCGAACTTAATGCTCCAAAAGAAATCAGTTGGGGTGAGGCACTTTCAAATGCAAAAGAAGTAGATTGTGTTGAAATGAATTCAAATGATTTGGCTTATATTTTATATACCTCAGGAACTACAGGCGTTCCTAAAGGAATCGTTAGAGATATTGGTGGTCATATAGTTGCTCTGAAATGGACTATGAAAAATATCTACAATATTAATGCTGACGATGTCTGGTGGTCAGCAAGTGATATTGGATGGATTGTTGGGCACTCTTATATTGTTTACGCACCTTTATTTAAAGGTTGTACTACAGTATTATTTGAAGGTAAGCCTGTTGGCACTCCTGATGCTGGTGCTTTTTGGAAAATAATTTCAGACTATAAAGTAAAATCCCTTTTTACAGCTCCAACTGCCTTTAGAGCTATTAAAAAAGAAGATCCTGATGGTAAGTTTTTTTCTAAATATGATTTAAGTAAATTTGAGTCATTATTTTTAGCTGGTGAAAGAGCCGACCCAGATACAATTAAATGGGCAGAAAATTTATTAAAAGTTCCAGTAATTGACCATTGGTGGCAAACTGAAACGAGTTGGGCAATTAGTTCTAATTGTACAGGAATTGAAATGATGAAAACAAAATATGGCTCAGCTTGTAAGGCAGTGCCTGGATATGATGTTCAAATCATGAAGCCAGATCAAACTATAGCTAAACCAAATGAAATGGGAGATATAGTTGTAAAACTTCCTCTTCCTCCAGGAACTTTTCCAACATTATGGAATGCGGATGAAAGATATAAGGACAACTATATGACTAACTATGATGGTTACTATGAAACTTATGATGCAGGTCATATTGATGAAGATGGATACATTTGGATTATGTCTAGAACAGATGATATTATAAATGTTGCAGGTCATAGGTTATCAACTGGTGCAATTGAAGAAGTTCTTTCCGAACATCAATCAGTAGCGGAGTGTGCTGTATTAGGGATTGCAGATAAATTAAAAGGGCAATTACCAATAGGGCTCATAGTCCTTAAGACAGGTGTCAAAAAAGATAACGAAACTATTTCAAAAGAATGTATAAAAATGGTTAGAGACGCTATTGGACCTGTTGCTGCATTTAAAATTGCAATCGTTATTAAGAGATTACCAAAAACAAGATCTGGTAAAATATTAAGAGGAACTATTAGAAAAATTGCTGACAGAGAAGAGTATAAAACACCAGCAACAATTGATGATCCAGCTATCTTAGCTGAAATAAAAGAAGACTTAATTAAAAATAATATTCTTAAGTAATGATTAAAACATATTTAATTTTAGTAGTTGCAATTTTTTTGGAAGTAGGTGGAACGATGTTGTTGCCTGTTTCACAAAATTTTACAAAAATTATTCCAACTGCTACCCTTGCAGTTTTTTATTTGTTATCCTTTTATCTTATAACTTTTGTAGTTGATAAAATTCCAATCGCAATTGTTTACGCAACATGGAGTGGTCTTGGAGTATTCACAGTTGCAATATTGGGATATGTTTTCTTTAAACAATCATTATCTTGGCAGACTGTATTAGGATTGTTCTTTATTGTTTTTGGGGTAGTGCTTGTAAATAGCTTTTCAGTAAAAACTATCTAAAATTTTAGAGGTTTGCCTTCAGGGTCACCTAAAATTTTACCATCTCTCATTTTAACTTGGCCATTAATAATTGTTGCTACTGGTGTACCTTTAAATTCGTATCCATCAAAAGGTGACCAGCCACACTTACTCTCAATATTTTCATTTTTAATTTCAATTGTCTTGTTCATATCTACAATTGTGAAATCAGCATCAAATCCCTCTTTTATAAAACCTTTATTTTTAATCCCAAAAATCTTAATTGGATTTTCACATATAGAATTCATTAATTGTTCTAAAGTTAATTTTCCATCATTAACATGGTTTAACATAACTGGTAAAAGTGTTTGAACACCAGGCATACCAGATGGTGAGTTTGGATATTTTTTTTCTTTATTCTCTTTTAGGTGTGGAGCATGATCAGATCCAATTGTATCATTAAGATTATTTTTTACTCCATACCACAATCTATCATAATGAGACTTGTCTCTTAGAGGTGGATTCATTTGAGCATAAGTTCCAAGTTTATCATAACAATCTGGAGCATAGATTGTTAAGTGTTGTGGGGTAATCTCAAATGTTATGTTGCCTTTGTGTTGTGATAGAAAATCAATCTCTTCTTTTGTGGTAATATGAAGAATATGAGCTTTTTTCTTATATCGCTCGGCAATTCTAACTATTCTTCTAGTAGATGAGATTGCACATTCAGCACTTCTCCAAATTGGGTGTGAATGAACATCTCCTTTTTTAATTAATTTTTTATTAATATTTAAAATTGCTTCATCTTCAGAGTGTACCGCAACAACTTTAGAACTACTTTTAAATACTTTTTCAATATCCTCTTCAAATTGAACCAATAGATTCCCCGTTGAAGAACCAGCAAAAAGCTTAATTCCACAACATCCTTCTAAGTTTTTTAAGTCTGCCAACTCGTCAGCGTTATCTGGTGTTGCACCAAAGTAAAAAGCATAATTGCAATACATCCTATTTTTTGCAAGATCTAATTTCTTTTGAAATTCTATTTTATTAGAAGTTGGAGGGTTGGTATTTGGCATCTCAAAAACGCTCGTTATTCCTCCAACAATTGCTGCCCTACTTCCTGAGTGTAAATCTTCAGTATCTGTTGACCCAGGTTCTCTAAAATGAGTTTGTGTATCAATGCATCCTGGCAAAACAGTTAACCCTTTAGCATCAAAAATCTCTTTCGTTTCAATATCAATTTGACCAATTTTTATAATTTTACCATCTTTAATTGCTATATCTTGATCTTTAAGATCTTTATCTATGTAGCATGAACCATTTTTGATTATTAGATCTAACATTTATGAAAAAAGTAATTATATTATATTTAGACATCAATCAATTATGAATATGCAAAAAGTATATATTTTAGAAGATAGAGGAATTCTCTATATAAATGGAACAGACGCTAAAGAATTTTTACAAAATATGATTAGCAATGACATTAATAAGGTTAATGAAGATAATAGTTGTTTTGCATCACTGTTAAGTCCTCAAGGTAAGTTTTTATTTTCGTTTATTGTAGTAAAATATAAGTCTGGATACTTCATTGATTCTGAAAAATCTCAGACAGAAGCTCTCTTTAAGCAATTAAATACCTACAAACTTAGATCTAAAGTTGAGATTATGAATTTAAGCAATGAATTTGTTGTTGCTGCATTCAATAGAGAAAAATTTTTAAAATTTGAAGGAACAAAAGATACGCCTGGGAATACAATTAAATATAGAGAAGACTCTATTCTACTGGATCCAAGGAATAAAAATTTGGGAGCAAGACTTATTATTAATTTAGAAAAACTTTATCTATCTTTAAAGAAATTAGAGTTAAAAGATTCTCCAGTTAATGATTATTATAAATTAAGTCATGAGCTAGGAATAGCTCAAAAAAATATGAATAAATTACAAAATAAATTATTTGGTATTGAGTGCAATTTTGATGAGCTGAATGGAATAGATTTTAAAAAAGGGTGTTATGTTGGACAAGAAAATACTGCCAGGATTAAATTAAAAAATAAACTTTCAAAAAGATTATTGCCAGTTGAATTAATAGAAGGAAAATTAAATCAAGATGATTTAATCTACAATAGTGAATTCGAAGTAGGGAAAATTTTGATAAATGATGAATATCCTTATGCTTTAATTAAATATTTAAATGATCATTTTATTAATCAAATAGAATTTAAAACTAAAAATGCTAAAATAAAGATTAGAAAACCTTACTGGATCTAAGGGTAACTATTTAACAAACTTAGTTAAGTCTGGTTTAAAATATTTTGGTCCCTTCATAACTTTTCCAGATTCATTATATATAGGCTTGTTGTCTTCACCTAACTTACTCATATTTGAGTTTTGTACTTCCTCAAAACATCTATCAAGATTTATGCCAAACGCATGCCCAGCTCCATATGTTACATATAGTATATCTGTTAAAGCATCAGCAACTTCTAAAAGGTCTTTATTTTTCATTGCAACTTTAAGTTCCTCTAACTCTTCATTAATTAGATCATATCTGAGGGTATTAATCTTATCGGTGCTAAAAGAAGGTTTAGTTTTGACTTCTTGACCAAAGGTTTCCATGAAAGTTTTTACTTTGTTAAAATTTGACATTTAGCTCCTATAAGTTTTATAAAATTTAATATATAGGTATAATAAATTATTAATTATATATTAATCAATGAAATTAAGAAAAGAATTTGATAGCATAGGAAGTATTAATGTACCCAGTGATAAATATTGGGGGGCATCTACTCAAAGATCAAACAAATTTTTTAATATTGGAAAAATCCTAGTTAATATTTCAATAATAAAATCTATTGCAATTATAAAGAGATCTGCTGCTCTAGTTCACTACAAGGAAAAACAAATTAATAAAAAAATAACTAATTTAATAATAAAAGCTTCAGAGGAAGTTATTAAAGGAAAATTAGATGGAAATTTTCCTTTAAAAGTCTGGCAAACTGGCTCTGGTACTCAAACAAATATGAATGTTAATGAGGTAATTGCAAATAGGGCCATTGAAATTATGGGTGGCAAAAAAGGATCAAAAAAACCTATACACCCAAATGATCATGTTAATAAATCTCAGTCTACTAATGATGTTTTTCCTACAGCTATGCATATATCTGTGGCACAAGAAACTATATCTAAATTATTGCCTAGTTTAAAAACTTTAGAAAAAGAATTATCTAGGAAATCTAAAGAATTTAAAGATATTATAAAAATTGGTAGGACTCACTTACAAGATGCAACACCACTATCTCTTGGTCAAGAATTCTCAGGGTATCAAGTTCAATTAAAAAAATGCATTGAAAGAATAGAGTATGCTCTTAAAGAAATATATTTTCTTGCACAGGGAGGAACAGCTGTTGGAACAGGCATTAACTCTAAAAAAGGTTTTGATAAAAAAATTGTTAAAGAAATAGCTAATTATACAAAAATACCTTTTAAGCCAGCTAAAAATAAATTTGCAGAACTAGCAGCTCATGACTCAATTGTTAATTTTTCAGGGACATTGAACACTTGTGCTGTTGCATTAATGAAAATCTCAAATGATATAAGATTTTTGGGTTCAGGACCTAGAGCGGGGTATGGAGAATTAATACTTCCAGAAAATGAACCTGGTTCATCTATTATGCCTGGCAAAGTTAATCCTACACAATGTGAGGCTGTAACAATGGTTTGTGTTAAAGTGATTGGCAACCACACAGGAATTACATTGGCTGGGTCTCATGGACACTTTGAGTTAAATGTATTCAAACCATTAATTGCTCATAACGTGCTTCAATCAATAGACCTTATTGCAGATAGCACTAAAAACTTTGCTCTTTATTGTGTTAAAGGAATTAAAGCTAACAAAAAAAAAATTAAAGAACACTTGGATAATTCTTTGATGTTAGTAACGGCTCTTGCTCCACATATAGGATATGATAACGCCGCAAAAATAGCAAAAACAGCTTTGAAGAATGGAACTACACTAAGGTATGAAACTCTAAAAACAGGCCTTATTAAAGAAAAAGATTATGAGCAAATAGTTAATCCAAGTAAAATGATCTACCCCTCATAAATACTAAGTAGTTTATTTAACAACCGTCTAGTTTTAATTAAATTGTTTGAATTATTATTACTAAAACCTTCTATTATATTTAAAAATTGATCTCCCAACACCCTATTATCAATCTTAACTTTATTAAACTTAATCTCATTACTCGAAAAGTCATAATCTAAATTAATTAAAATATTTTTAATTTTTTTCCTAGATTTTTTGCTAGTATTAAGAAAAGAGAATAAACGATCAGAGTTTTTAATATCAAGAAATAAATTAGTGTTTAAAATTAATTTATCATTTTCAAAATATAAATTACTTTTATTCAGCTCTAATAATCCTATGTCATCATTAGTCAATATTGTTTTATCAAAATTAATTTTACCATTAACAATATTAAGATTGATATTGGCATTCTGAAATATTTGATTTTTTACATTTGTGCTAGCGAGTGCAGATATTTTTAAACTTAGGTTGTCATTAAATAGTAATTTTGACTCAATAAATTCCTTAAAAATAGGGTTTAAATTAAATAATTGAAATATTTTATAATTTCCCAAGTTAATATTTAAATCTAAATCAAAAGGATTAATTGATAATTTACCACTATAATTAATTTTTGAATTGTTCAATTTAGTATTGTCAGATGTAAAGGTAATTAACTTTTCTTTGACATTATATTTTGTTTTAAATGTAGAATTTAAAATTGAAATAATTATTTTTCCAAAACTAGAACTAGAATCTTCATGAATAAATTCATTAAAGATATTTAAATTAAGCGATTTAGCCTCAAAATTAATTTTCGTATTATCTATAGAATTATTTTTATTTTCAAAGTCAAAAACAAAAGGAACACCAAAAGTATTTCCTTTTAATTTAAATAAATTTAATTTTTTTTCATTGTCAAAAAATAGTGCCGCTTTATCTATTTTTATAATTGCAATTATCTCGCTTAAATTATCTTTAAGAAAAATATTACTATTATTGATCTTAATTTTTTTATTTGAAAATTGTCTCTTGGAATGTTTGTTTAGAATTTTAAATTCTTTTCTTAATAAAGAAAAATTAGCTTTATCAATAAGGAGTTTCTTTAGGCTCATTTTTTCTTTATTAAAAAAATTTTTTTGACTTATAAAAACTCTTAAAGTTTTAACATCAGCAATCGATTTCAGATTTTTGGAATCACCTAATAATATTTTAGAGTTTTGAATTAAAAAATGTGGGGAAGGAAGAATTCGGTAAGAAATATCAGAGGACGTGCTTAAATTTATTTTAAATTCATTGCGTATTTGAATTTCTATATTTTTTTGAATCCAACTTTTTTTGTATAAAATAGGTATTGATAAATAGAATAGATAAAGAAATAATAGACTAATAAAAGTTATTAAAAATTTATTAAAGCTACTAATTATGAATTTATTATTTGTTTTATTCTCAACTTTGAATATTGTCTTTTTAACTAGGTTATTAAAATTTTTTACAATTTGTTTCATAAATAATGTTGAAATTTGATTAACTTATAATGAAATTTTAAAAATGATAAACTTAGAATATTTAAAGAACCTTAATAATGCTCAAAAAGAGGCTGTTTTATACCTTGATGGTCCATTACTTATAGTTGCTGGAGCTGGTTCTGGAAAAACTAAGGTTTTAACCTCAAGAATAGCACATATAATAAATGAAAAAAAAGCGTTTCCTAATCAAATACTGTCTGTAACCTTCACAAATAAAGCTGCGAAAGAAATGCAAAATAGAGTCAGCTCTATACTGAATTCTGAAGCTATAGGCTTATCCTGGCTTGGAACATTTCATTCTATTTGTGCAAAATTATTAAGAAAACATGCTCCTGCTGCTGGACTTACATCTAATTTTACTATTATTGATACTGATGATCAAGTGCGTTTAATCAAAAATATTTGCAAGGCAGAAAATATTGATATCAAACAATTAGCTCCTAAATATATTTTATCGATTATTGATAGATGGAAAAATAAAGGGTTTTATCCAAATGAGGTCATTATTAATAAAAATGACATATATGAAAAAACTATAATTCCTCTGTATAAAGTTTATCAACAAAAACTATTAGATCTGAACGCATGTGACTTTGGTGATTTAATTTTACATGTTGTAAAAATTTTAGAAAGAAATTTAGATATAAGAGAAATTTATTCAAATAATTTTAAGTATATACTAGTTGATGAATATCAAGATACAAATTATATACAAAGTAGATGGCTTTACTTATTGTCGGAAAAACATAAAAATCTTTGCTGTGTTGGTGATGATGATCAATCTATATATAGCTGGCGAGGTGCAGAAATTAAAAATTTTTTAGAATTTGATCAGGTTTATAATAATTCAAAAGTAATAAGACTAGAAGAAAATTACAGATCATCTCAAAATATTTTATCAGTTGCATCTAACCTTATTGCAAATAACCAAAATAGGGTTGGTAAAACTTTAAAAACATCTATGAAAGAAGGTGATCTTGTTAAACTTAATTGTTTTAAAAATGGAAAAGATGAAGCGATAGGAATTTCTGATGAAATAGAAAAAAACCTTAAAAATAAATATTCTTTTAACAATATTGCAATTTTAGTGAGAGCTATATTTCAAACAAGAGAATTTGAAGAAAGATTTTTAAAAATTGGATTACCTTATAGAATTTTGGGTGGTACAAAATTTTATGAAAGAGCAGAAATTAAAGATTGTGTTGCATATTTAAGGTTAATTAATCAACCAAAAGATGATTTAGCTTTTGGCAGAATAGTAAATATTCCTAAAAGATCAATAGGAGAAAGTACTATAAAATTAATACATCAATTTTCAAAAGATAATTCAGTAAGTTTAGAGATTGCCTCTAAACAGTTAATAGAACAGAATTTAATAAAACCAAAAACTAAAATAGGCTTAAATACCTTTTTATTTTTAATGGATAAGTGGAGAAACGATATTAATATAAAAAAGATTAATCACATTAAGCTTTTACAATTAGTTTTGGATGAGTCTGGTTATTCAGCTATGCTTAAAAATAAAAAAGATTTAGAAAATGAAAGTAGACTAGAAAATATAAAAGAACTTTTGAGTGCAATGAAGGAGTTTGACAGCTTAGAAGCTTTTTTAGAGCATGTAGCTCTAGCGACATCTATAGATCAGGATTGGGACGGAGAAAAGATTAACATGATGACAATGCACGGTTCAAAAGGCCTTGAATTTGATGTAGTATTTTTGCCAGGATGGGAAGAGGGACTTTTTCCTCATCAAAAATCTATTGAAGAAAAAGGTCAAAATGGACTTGAGGAAGAAAGAAGGTTGGCTTATGTTGGTATAACTAGGGCTAAAAAAAAAGCGTTAATATCATTTGCCATGAATAGATTTTATCAAGGAAACTGGATAGACAGTATGGCATCTAGATTTATTGATGAATTGCCAGAAAAAAATTTAGAAAAAAATTCGTTTTTTGATGAATCAAAAGATGATGATAATGACTTTGAATTTAATCAAGACTTTGAAATTGATGAAGGAAAAAGAAGCCCTGGTTGGATAAGATATCAAAAAAGAATCAAATGATAAAAAATAAAATCAAAATCTTAAGAAACAAATTCTTAAATTTTAAAATCGATGGCTATATTGTTCCAAAAAATGATGAATATTTTTCAGAATATGCAAAAAATGATAGATTAAAAAATATCAGTAATTTTTCAGGTTCAGCTGGTATCGTTGTCATACTCAAAAAAAAAAATTATTTATTTGTTGATGGAAGATACACTATTCAAGCAGCACAAGAATCTTCCAAAAATTTTAATATAATTGAAATTCATAAAAATCTACCTAATACTATTATTAGAAACCTTGATTTGGGATATGATCCAAAAGTTTTTACATCAAAAAATCTTAAAAATTATTTTTCAAATAATAATCTTATTCCAGTTAATGACAATTTAATTGACCAGATATTTAGATTTAAAGAAAAAATAACTAAACCATTCTATTCTTTAAAAAAAGAGGTGGTTCATGAATCACATAATAAAAAAATTTTAAAAATAGTAAATTATTTAAAATTAAATAACGCTGACTACTTATTTGTAAGTGCTCCAGAAAATGTTGCTTGGCTTTTAAATATAAGGGGATATGATAATCCAAATAGCCCAATACCTAATGCCAGATTAATTGTAGATAAAAATAAAAAATTATTTTTAATAACTAAAAAAGATAATGCAAAAAAAATTATTAAAGAAAAAAAAATAAATAAAAAAGATGTTGTCGAAATAAAAAATCTTCCAAACGTAATTAATAATTTAAATGGAAAAAAATTTATAATTGATGATAAGTCTTGTTCAATTTTTTATGAAAATATAATCAAATCTAAATTTAAAATTTTAAATAAATGTGATCCAATTTATAAATTAAAATCAATAAAAAATTCATATGAAGTTAATCATATGATTAAAGCACATAAAAAAGATGGCTTGGCTCTAACAAGATTTATTTATTGGATAAAAAATATAAATAAAAAAAACATAACAGAGATTGAGGCACAAAATAAATTAGAAAGATTTAGAAAGCTTAATAAAGATTATTTATTTCCAAGTTTTAATACTATAGCTGGTTCTGGTTCAAATGGTGCTATTGTTCATTACAGAGCGACACCCAAAACTACAAAAAAGATTAGTAAAAAAGACATTTTATTGGTTGACTCTGGTGGCCAATATAATTTCGGAACTACAGATGTAACAAGAACAATTTGTTTTGCTAATCAAAAACAATACATAAAAAATGCCTATACTAATGTTTTAAAGGGTCACATTGCTGTTGCTCTTACTGACTTAAATAAGGACAATACAGGAAAAAAAATTGATATTAACGCTAGAAAGTTTTTAAAAAAAGAAGGCTTAGATTACGCACACGGAACAGGTCATGGAGTTGGTTTCTTTTTAAACGTGCACGAAGGACCTCAGTCAATTTCTAAACATAATACTGTAAAAATTGAAAAAGGTATGATTTTAAGTAATGAGCCCGGTTATTATAAAAAAAATCACTTTGGGATTAGAATTGAAAATTTAGTATATGTAAGAAAATTAAGAAGTAGATTGTTTTTTGAAAATCTTACTTTGGCACCTGTGGAAAAAGATTTAATTAATTATAAATTATTAAATAAAGTAGAAAAAGATTATCTGTTTAGATATCATTTACGTATTTACTCTGAACACTCAGCTTCATTAAATAAAAAAGAAAGAAAATGGTTAGCTAGTTTTATTTAATAATTCCATCCATTCTTTTTGCTCTAAAATTTTTATATTTAATTCTTTTGCTATATTAATTTTTTTTGTAGTTGCTTTTTCACCTACAATTAAATAGTCAAGTTTCTTATTTACATTACTAATTATTTTTCCAGAATTTTTTTCAATTAAAGATTTAGCTTCCGCTCTACTAATTCCATTAAGTTTTCCAGTAAACATAAATGTTTTATTTTTTAGTAAGCCTTTATTATCTATTAGTACTGCTTTCTCTATTTCGAGATTTTTTTTTAATTCAAACATAACTTTTAAGTTTATTCTATTTAAAAAAAAATTTTTAATTGATTGAATTTGTGTTGCCCCAATTCCATCTATGTTAAATAAACTTTCTGCATTTTTTTCATCTGATAATTTAAAAAAATTTTCTGAATTTTTTAGATGTTTAGCGATAATTTTAGCATTTTCTTGTCCTATGTGCCTTATACCTAATGAGTAGATAAATCTTTCTAGAGAAATTTTTTTTTTTTGATTTATAAAAAACTTTAAATTTGTTACAGATAATTTTCCCCAACCTTCTAATTGTTCTATCTTATGATAATCAAGATTAAAAATGTCTTGTGGTAACCTGATTAATTTTAAGTTCCAAAAGTTTTCAACAATTTTTTTTCCAAAACCATCAATATTAAATGCTTCCTTTGATACAAAATGTTTTATTTTTTCTATTGCAATTTTTTCACATTCGTATCCTTCACTCGAACACCTTCTCACGGCATCTTGTTTTTTGGTTGTCTCATTATAATCCTTTATTGTTTTACTTCCACATGACGGACAACTTAATGGGAAAATAAATTTTTTTGACTTTTTGTCTCTTTTTTTAATATCTACTGAAATTACATGAGGTATTACGTCTCCAGCTCGCTCAATAGTAACAGTGTCTCCAATTCTTAAGTCTTTTCTAATGATTTCATCCTCATTATGTAGTGTTGCATTTGAAACAACCACACCTCCAATATTAACTGGCTTGATTTTTGCAACTGGTGTAAGTGCCCCTGTTCTACCTATTTGAATTTCAATATTTATTATTTCAGATACAGAGCTATTAGCAGAAAACTTATGTGCGATTGCCCATCTAGGTGCATTAGCTGCAAAACCTAGCCTTTTTTGTAAATTAAAATTATTAACTTTATAAACAACACCATCGATATCAAATGCTATTTCTTTTCTCTTTTCTTCCAATTTTTTATGATTACGTATTAAGTTTTTAATGCCTGAAATTTTTTTATTAAAAGGGTTTATTTTAAATCCCCACAATTTCAAATTATTCAAAAAATCTGTTTGACTAAGAATATTCATTTCATCAACATATCCATAAGTATATGCAATAAATTTAAGTGGAATTCTGGCTGTAACTGTTGAGCTCTTTTGTCTCAACGATCCTGATGCAGCATTTCTAGGGTTAGCGAATTTTTCATTGATTTTTTTAAAATCATCATTTTCTATAAATACCTCACCTCTAATATCAATTTCTTTAGGAAAATTTGCTGCAGTTATCTCTTGAGGGATATCTTTAATAGTTTTTAGATTTTGGGTTATATCCTCACCCTCTGTACCATCGCCCCTTGAAAGACCTTGTATAAATTTTCCATTAAAATAAGTTAGTGAGGCAGATATTCCATCAATTTTGGGTTCCGTACTATAGGCAATTATGCTTGTTTTTTTTAAACTTAAAAAATTAATAACTTTTTTTTCAAAGTTTTGTAAATCCTCTTCATCAAAAGCATTCGCAAGAGATAGCATTGGAACTTTATGTTTTACTTTTTTAAAATTTTTTGAAGGTTTATATCCAACAGATTTTGTTGGAGATTCATTGCTTTTTAAAAAACTATACTCATTTTCTAGGTCTACTATTTCTTTTTTAAGGTAATCATATTCTTGATCTGATATTATTGACTTATCTCTATCATAATAATGCTTATTATGTTTTTTAATTTGATCAATTTTTTTTAAATACTTTTTTTGAATTTCTTCATTTTTCATTTTAATCTACAAGAGATTTAAATTTTTTTATTAAATAACTATCTTTCTTTTTTATTTTTTTTGATGGATTTTCATATTCTTTATTAAATACCAAATAGGATTTTTTATACCACTCACCAGATCCATAATTATAACCTAGGAGTGTTGCATACTTTTTTGCTTCATCTATCATTCCAATTTTATAATGAATTTCTACCAATCGATGAATTGCCTCCTCAACATATATTGTTGTATCATAGTCGGTTACAACTTTTTTAAATCTATTTATTGCAGGTATCCATTTTTCTTTTTTTACATAATGTCTTCCTACATAAATTTCTTTTGAGGCCATTATATCTTGAATTAAATCCAGTTTAAATTTCGCATCCATTGCAAAATCACTTTTGGGATAATTATTTAAAACTAAATTGAACTTTTCTTTTGCTTTTATTATCGATTTCAAATCTTTTTTTTCATCTATTATTGACTCATAATAACAAACTGCAATTAAATAAGATGCATAACCTTTGTTTTTATCGTTAGGATAGGTTTTAAAATATCGCTCTAATTCATATATGGCATCTGGGTAGTATTCTTGAGAATAATAAGAGTAAGCTGCCATCAATAAAGACTTGGGGGCCCAAATAGATTGTGGGTATAAAAGCTCTGCTTCATTAAACTTTTGGGCAGCTAAAATTACATCTCCTTTATTTAATTCCTCTAATCCTTCTTTATAAGACTCAATCATTTGTAAATCTAAATCTTGTTCTTTGATTAAAATACTTTCATCAACTTTTTTTGAACATGATGTAAAATTAAATATAAATAATAATAACAATAATTTATAAAAGTATTTCATTCTAATATTTTATTGATGTTTTGCTAATATAGCAAAAGAATTTATGCAATGGCTTTTAAGTGACTTTTATTTATAAGGACATTTGGTAAATGCTTTTCTTGAATTTCTAATAATGAAAAATTTTCATCGTTTTGAAAAACTTTTCTAAGTAATTGATTTGTAAGTTTGTGGCCTCCTTGAGAGCAAATTATTTTCCCGATAATCTTGTAACCAGCTAAATAAAGATCTCCCATACAATCTAAAATCTTATGATTTACAAACTCTTTTTCGTTTCTAAGACCTTTATCATTTAAAATTTTTGCTCCTTTGATAACAACAGCATTATCGAGACTTCCCCCTTTTGCTAAACCCATCTGTTTTAATTTTTCAATATCCTCAAAAAGACAAAAAGTTCTTGAATTATATATATCTGTCAAATTAGATTCATATACCTTAACTAAATTTCTTTGACTTCCTATGACGGTATTATCATATTTAAGCTCAAAATCTATATCTAAACTAATTTTACTTGGTTCAATAGAAATTGATTTTTTTCCATCAATAAATTCTATTTTTTTTTCAATCTTAATTACTTTAATAGGTGCATCACTATTTCTAATTCCTGCCTTTATTATTGCCTCAACAAATAATTTTGCAGATCCATCTAAAATAGGCACTTCCTTGTTATCAATTTCAATCAACGCATTGTCAATGCCCATACCGTATAAGGCTCCCATTAAATGTTCAATTGTAGAAACACTTGCACCATGTTTGTTTGAAATGGTTGTGCAGAACAGTGCGCTACTAACATTGAAAATATTTGGAATAACAATATTATTATCTTTGATATCAATTCTTTTAAAAACTATTCCAGTATTGGGTTCAGCTGGTATAATATTAAGCGTAGCAACTAAACCACTATGAAGACCAATGCCCTTAAAAATTATATTATGATTTATTGTTTTTTGATTCAAAACAGACATGAACAACTTATAAATTCTGGATAAGAATTAAGAAAAACAAGAAATGTTACAGTAAAATACTAACTTATTTAAAGAAATGAAAAAGTTTTTCAAAAAAACCTTGTTTTAATTGTATTTTAGGAATCATTACAACCTCCTGTTTATTTGATCCTTCACTTGCTTTCAGGGCAGATTGGCAAATATCAACATTATTCTCTTCTAATAAATCAATATCCTTAGAAAAAAAAATTTTTTCTTTAAATTTGTTATTTAATATTTTTGAACCTTCGCCCATTAATACCATTTTGTACTGATCAAGTATTTTTGGTTTTAGGTTTAATTTGATAGATTTTTCAGATAATTCTAATATTTCTTCTATTCTTGCAAAAATTATTTTTTGGATTAAATCGAGAGAAATTTTTTTTTCATTCAATAAATTTTGATTTTTATCAAAATTTAACTTCAAATATTCAGCATCTTTTAAATCTATATTTAGAACTGTAGAAATATCTTTTGTAATATGATTTCCACCAATTGGCAGAACATCTAAAAAAGTTAAATCACCATTATAATAACAAACTATTGAAGTTTTATTAAATCCCATATCTATGAAAGATATATTTTCTACTGAAGAAATATTTTCTTTATAGTTTATAGATTTAGCATAGCTGGAACATAAAATTTGTTTAACTGAAATATTAAATGTAGAAAATTTTTTTTTATAATATTCTATAACTTTTTTAGGAAGGCATATAAAAAAAATTTCTAAGGATACCTTGTCACATTTTATATCTTTGGGTAAAAAAGTGTACTCAGTATTATCAATTTTATAATTCTTAATAATTATATGAGAAATATTTTGATTAAGATTAGTTCTTAAAACTTGTTGTTTAGCATCTTGTACTAAGAATTGGATGTCGGTTTTTTTTAATTTTAATCCATCAATTTTTTTGGATATTGAGATTCCAATAGATAACATATTTGGACTATCTAACATTAGAGTTACTTCATCCAAATGTTCATTAATTTTATTTTCTAAAGAAGAAATAATTTCTTGGATTTTAGACTCTATAGTTAAGTGTTCAAAAAAAAAATCACTTTCCTCATAGAAAGTATTTTTAGGAGAATCGTTATTAAATGCAACAGCTCTAATTTTGGATGTACCACAATCTAAATATACTTCAAAATTTTTTTTATACATTATCGTACTATTAAATGACTATTAATTCTCAAATCAATGATTTTTTTTTTTTAAAATCATCCATACTTATTATTTTATAAGCAAGGTTAATTGATTTTAAAAAATTATCCTGAGGTAATTTAATTAAGATGTTATCATTAGTTAAAATATCCCATCTTTTTGAAGGAAAGAAATATAATGTTTTGAATTGTGTAAAAGTGAATTTAGATTTATCTATATTTTTTTTAAAATCTAAAAAATGCTTAGTATTAAACTCTCCAAATATATAAGGTAATGTTTCATTATTATGTTTATCTTCTATAAGCAAGCCATTCGAGCCAACTAAAAATTTTCCCTCATTAGAAATTTTTGCAAGTAATTTAGTCGGTTTGATATAGATGTTAATTGTAGAAGGATAAATTTTTTTAATATTATACTCTTCTATGATGTTATACTTGCTAATAACTTTTTGAATTTCTTTTTTACTGACTAGTAATATGTTTTTATAAAATAAATTATTTAATTCTTGAAAAATTTTCTTGTTATCCCTATTTGAAAGACCCTCAATATTAATTTGTTTTATTGTATAATAATAACTTTTTTGATTTTCTACAAATTTTCCACTAGTTGTACTTAATATAGATAGTAGCAATAAATATATTATTATCTTATTTTTTTTATCTATCAAGCGATGCATCTTTTAGAATCCATTCAATTAACTGCGTGAAGCTTATACCAATATAGTTAGCTATTTCAGGCACCAATGAAAGTTTAGTCATACCTGGTTGAGTGTTAATTTCTAATAAATAAAATTTGCCTTTATAAAACTTAAAGTCTGATCTTGTAACCCCCCGGCAACCAATAAGTTTGTGGGCCATCTGAGTAATGTTGGTAATTTTTTGTAAATCTTTTTTAGAAAGATTTACTGGTATTATATGTTTTGTTTTTGCATTTAAATTATATTTTGCTTCATAATCATAAAATTTTCTTTTTGGCTTTAGTTCAATTGTACCTAATGTTTTAGTTCCCATTATGGCTACCTGAATCTCTCGACCTCCAATAAATTCTTCAATCAAAATTTGATTGTATATACTTAATGTTTTTAAATTTTTAACTATATTTTTTTTATTACAAATATACACATGTACACTTGATCCTTCGTTAATTGGCTTTATAACAACAGGAAATTTTAATTTTTTTTCAATAATTTTAATAATATTTTTTTTATTTTTTTTATAATCAAATTTAATATATTTTGGAGTTAATATTTTATTTTTAATAAAAATTTTTTTTGAAATTTCTTTATCCATTGCAATGGAGGAAGGAATCACACCAGAATGAGTATATGGAATTTTTTGAATTTCTAAAATCGTTTGAATATAACCATCCTCTCCAAACTGCCCGTGTAATGCATTAAAAATTACATTTGGTCTAAATCGCTTTATATTCTTTAATAAATCATGATCTGGTTCACAAGTCATAACTGTGTATCTATTTTTTTTTAATTCATTGGCTACTTGCTTTCCTGTATCTAAACTTATTAAACGTTCTTTAGATATGCCACCACAAAGCACTAAAATTCTTTTTTTCATAACTATTCCAGTATCTTAATTTCTTTTTCCAAAATAATGCCTGTTTTTTTTTGAACCTCTTCTTGAACAAATTTAATCAATTTATTCATATCATCAAAGCTAGCATTATTTTTGTTTACAAAGAAATTACAATGTTTATCTGAAATACAAGCATCCCCAAAACTTGTATCTAATGGCACAGATTCTTTTATTAATTGCCAGACTTTTTTGTCAGATTGATTAATTGGATTTTTAAATGTGCTCCCACTCGTTTTAATTTTTGTTGGTTGGGTGCTATCTTTTTTATTTTTTAATTCTATAACTTCCTCTTTAATTTTTTTTTTTTCTTTTTTTTCACCTTTAAAAGAGGCACTTAAAAATATTAGATCTTCGGGTAAATTGTTGTTTCTATATTCAAAAACAACTTTATTTGCTGGTATTGTTAAAACTCTACCTTTTTTATCAATTGCTTGAATTGATATCAATATGTCTCTAAATTCTTTATTAAAACATCCTGCGTTCATTTTTAACCCACCACCAACTGTTCCTGGTATGCATGCTAAAAACTCAAAATTTCCTACTTCATTTTCTAGAGCAAAATCTGATAATTTTTTGTCAAGACAAGCACTACCTGCAACTATAACGCCATTTGGCAATATTGAAATATTAGAAAAATTTTTTCCCAATTTAATAACTACTCCATTAAATGTCTTATCACTTATAAGTGTATTTGATCCTGCACCCAAAATGTGAATTTTTTCTTTATTTCCAAATTTTTTTAAAAATATAATCAGGTCAGGTAAATTGTCAGGTTTAAAGTAAATTTTAGTTTTACCTCCAATATTAAACCAATTACTTTTTTTTAAATCGTAGTCAAAATAAATTTTACTAGTAACTTCATTTGAAAATTTTATTAATTCTTCTAATGACATTATATTAAACTTGGTAATTCTTTCATCCATGCTGAAATAGTACCTGCCCCCATACCAACAACTATTTTTTTTCCATAAATAGTATTTTTTACTAATTTAGCTAATTCATATTGGTCATTAATCATAAATAGTTTGACCTTTGAGTTTTTAATAATGTCTTTTGCAAAGTTGTTGTAATTAAATCCCAATTTTATTTTTTCGCCAGCTGCGTAAACTGGACATAAAATTACAGTATCTGCTTTTTTAAATGATAAACTAAATTCTTTTTTAAGATCTTTTAATCTAGTAATTCTATGTGGTTGGAATACACATATAACTTCTTCCTTTTTATAAGCAGCTCTAACTCCTTTTAAAACTTCTTTAATTTCTGTCGGATGGTGTGCGTAATCATCAAAAAAACTAGTTTCTCTATAGGTAAAAATTTTGTTAAATCTTCTTTGAACACCTTTGAATTCCTTTAATCCATTTTTAATAACAATAGCAGAAATTCCAATTGTTAATGCTACAGCAACAGCTGCTGTCGAATTTAGGATATTATGAATTCCAAGAAGAGGAATCTTAATTTTACTTATAACTATATTCTTTTTTCCTGGTAAATTAATTGCTAAATCATATTCTGAAAACTCTCTTACTTGTTTAATATTTTTTATTTGAAATTGTGATTTTGAGCTTATTCCATAAGTATAAAAATTTTTTATTTTTATCTTTTTTAATAAGTCTTTATTATTTTTATCATCAATACAAATAAATGATTTTCCAAAAGAGGGAACTTTATTAATAAACTTAATAAATAAATTCTTAAGATCATTCATTGATTTATAGTAATCCATATGTTCACGATCTATGTTTGTAACAATAGAATAAGTTGGTGGCACATGAATAAAGCTACCATCAGACTCATCAGCTTCTAGTATACACCAATCGCTTTTTCCAAGTTTGGCTGAACTTTTAATTGCATTAAGAACTCCACCATTTATGATAGTTGGATCTAATTTTGTTTTTGAAAATATTGCAGCAAGCAACGATGTTGTGGTAGTTTTACCATGAGACCCTGTAACAACAATATTTTTAGTCAAAGACACTATATTAGCTAACATTTCACCACGTTTATAAATTGGAAGTTGTTTTTTTTTGGCTTCAATTAATTCTGGATTATTTTTTTTTATAGCCGATGAAATGACTACAATAGTAGCATTTAATATATTTTTTTTAGTATGTTTAATATTAATTTTAATTTTATCTTTTTTTAATCTATCAATGTTTTTATTAAAAGACATGTCGCTACCCTGAACATTAAAGCCCATTCTTTTCATTATGAGTGCGAGACCACTCATTCCAATTCCACCTATCCCTACAAAATGTATGATTTCAGTTTTAGCTAGTTCTATTTTCATTAATAACAGATATAATTTTCTGATTTATATTATTCCATGTATTTTGGTAGCTAAAATTTTTCATATTTATTTTTTTAACTAAATATTCATCTTTGTTATCAATAATATTGACTAATTTATTAGCCATACTCTCATCATTAATTTCATTTTGATTTAAAATCCAATTACAACCAATTTTATTATAAAAAAAGGCATTTTCATATTGATGATTATCTTTTGATGTTGGTAGTGGTATTGCAACAAATGGTATATTTAAAAACACTAATTCTGCTAATGTTGAGGCACCTGCTCTAGTGATACATATATTAGATCTACTCATAAGATTTGGGACATCTTCATTAAAATCAAATAATTCATAATTAATATTGTTATCTTCATAAAACTTTTTTAAATTTTCAAAATTAGTTAAATTAGCTTGTTGATAGATTTTTAAATTAAGTTTTTTTGATAATTTAATTATTGTGGTCTTAATTAATGTGTCAAATATTTTTGCTCCTTGACTTCCTCCTATTATTAATAAATTAATACTTTTATTAATACCGTCAGCTTTTTTAACGTTATAAAATTTTTTTCTTAATAATGCTGGAATTACAGCAATCTTACTTGAATATTTATTTGGGAAATTTATAATCTTATCACTATAACAAAAAATTTTTTCACAAGATTTAATAAAAAATTTATTCGATCTTCCTAATACTATATTTGGTTCAAATAAAATAATTTTAATATTTAAAATTTTTGAAGCCATACACAAAGGTAGGGACATGTATCCACCTGTTGATATTAATGTGTCTATTTTTCTTTTCTTTAAAAAAAAAATAGATTTTATGATTAAGTAGATTATTAAAAAAAATTTAAAAGGTAAAAATAAAATATTTTTTGATATTGGGGTTATATTAAAAACTTTTAAATTATATTTATTTTTATTTAAAAACTTCATTCCTCTATTATCTATTGACATACAAACATAAAATTGATCTCTCAAATGCTCATATAATATAGTTGCTGGCACTACATGGCCACCTGATCCACCTGTGCTAATTAAAATTCTTTGAGTCATTTAATCTATTTTCCTTTTAGTTAAATTTAATATTATTCCAGATAATATTGATACACTCACAATTGATGAGCCCCCATAACTTAAAAAAGGTAAAGTCATACCCGTTGTAGGAAATAATCTGATATTAACTCCAATATGTATCAAAACCTGAAAAATTATTAAACTTACAGTTCCAGTTAAAACTAATTTGATTTTTTCATTTTTTTCTAAGTATATTTTTTTGAATACTCTATAGATAAAAAATAAGAATAAAATTAATAATAATATAATTGCCACAACACCAAACTCTTCTGATATTACGGAGATAATATAATCTGTGTGCGCCTCTGGTACTCTATTTTTTAATGTGCCTTCACCAATTCCTTTTCCAAAGTAGCCACCACTACTAATAGCATCTATTGCTTTATCAGATTGAAAGTTATGCGTTCCTTCATTTGGATTAAAAAATGATAAAATCCTACTTTTTATGTAAGTAAATTTAGAAATAAAAAAAACCATATAAACTAAAGATAACAACGAAAAACCAAAAAAAGTTAAAATTATTGGTAAGCTTATGCCTGAAATAAAAACTAGTGTAGACCAAGATAAAAAGATGAGTAGTGTTTGTCCAATATCAGGCTGCATCATTAATAGGAGACAAGGAGGCACAATAACCATAAATGATAATAAATATTTAATGTAGATATTAAAACTTTTTTCATTACATAAAATTGTAGCAATAAAAATAATAATAAATGGTTTAACTAACTCTATTGGCTGAAACCTAGGTAGAAATAAAAGATTAAGCCATCTTTTAGATCCTTTTACTTCTGTACCTAAAACTGGCACCAAAAATAAAAAAAATAAAGATATTAAAAAAAGATAAAGTGAAATTTTAAGGAGGTTTTCTTTACTTAGTGATGAAAAAAAAAATAAAACAATCATACCAATAGAAATATATGCCATATGCTTAAAAAAGAAAAAATAATTTTTGGTATCTAATTTATCAGATGCAATTAAAGAAGTTGATACTAGAGAAAAAAATAACCCCAAACTAAACAAAAATATTATCAATCCAAAAAGTGTTTTGTCAATACTTTTCCACCATTCATAATAAAATTTATATATTGAATTTAAATTAAACATTTATATATTTTTTAATAAGTTGATTAAAATATTCTCCACGTTTCTCAAAATTTTTAAAATTATCAAATGATGCAGCTGATGGACTAAATAAAATTGTTGTATGTCTAATATTTTTTTTACTTTTAATTTCTCTTAATAATTTTTTGATTAAACTTTTTAAATCTAAAAAAGACTCATATTCCATTAATTTTTTTAGTTTACTTGTAAAAAATTTTCTTTTAGTCCCAAAAACATATGCTTTAATATTTTTACAATTTTTTTTAGATAGTAACAACTTATCTCCTTTTTTAGCCTGACCACCAACTATCCAGTGAACATTAGTTAGGGATTTTAATAAACTTACTGATGAAGAAAAGGTTGTAGCTTTTGAATCGTTAATAATTGTTAATTTTTTTGATTGAAAAATTATTTCTTGTCTATATTTAAGTCCTTTAAATTTTTTTAACGTTCTAAGTAGTGAATTTTTTTTTAACTTTAATATTTTAGCAACTTCTAAAATAAATTTTAAATTCTCTTTATTTCCATCAGTGTCAAAATATTTATTATTTATTTTTTTTAGGAAATCACTGTCTATATTTTTTTTAATTTTTATTATTTTAGGTAAAAACTTTTTAGATTTCAGCTCTCTTTTAATATAAAAATTTTTCATATTTAAAATGACAAAATCATTCTTAGATTGATTTTTTATTAATTTAAATTTGGCACTTACATATTTATTTATAGTCTTATGTCTTTCAAGATGATCCGGTGATATATTCAAAATTAGTGCTATATTTGATTTGAATAATTGGCTGTATTCTAACTGGTATGATGATGCTTCAATTACAAAAACTGTCTTATTTGTAATTTTTTTTTCTAAAAGTACTGGATTACCTATATTGCCTACTAGTCGCACATCTACTTTCTGATCCTTTAATGCTTCGTATAAAATTTTAGCTGTAGTTGATTTACCGTTAGTTCCGGTGATTGTTATCTTATTATTTTCCTTATGATGGTTATAAAAAATATCTAAGTCCGTATAAATTTTTTGTGAATTATTTTTTAAAAATTTACTTAATTTGCATTTATTAATGTCTATACCTGGGCTAATTATTATATAGTCAAATTTTATTTTTGTTATTTTTTTATTATCGACTTGTATTTTGTCATCATGTTTAGTGATTTCATTATCTTTTTTTAAAAATTTTAAAACAGATAAACCACTTTTTCCCAGGCCATAAACCAAAATTTTTTTCTTATAAAAAATATTTAGATTGTTTAACATTATCTAAGTTTTAGTGTCGCCAAACCAATCATTGCAAGAATTATTGCAATAATCCAAAACCTAATTACAACAGTAGATTCAGGCCAACCCTTTTTTTCAAAATGGTGATGAATAGGAGCCATTCTAAAAACTCTTTTTCCTGTTAACTTGTAAGATATTACTTGCACAATGACTGAAACAGCTTCTAAAACGAATAATCCACCAGTTATCGCTAAAACTATTTCATGTTTGGTAATTATACCAACAGCACCTAATGATCCACCGAGTGCTAAAGATCCTGTGTCACCCATGAATATTTTAGCAGGTGGTGCATTAAACCATAAAAAACCTAGACATGCTCCAATAATTGATCCACAAAAAACAGCCACCTCTCCCATACCCTCTAGATAGGGTATATTCAAATATTCTGAAAATACTATATTTCCTGTGACATAACTAATAAATGCAAAGCATCCTGCTACCAATATAACTGGCACTGTTGCCAATCCATCAAGCCCATCCGTTAGATTGACCGCATTTGAAGAGCCTACAATTATAAATATTGAAAATGGTATAAAGAACCAACCTAAATTTAAAATTAAATTTTTGAAGAATGGAAAATATAAATTTGTTAATTCTACATTTTGCGATAACTGTGACAACCCAAGTATACCAATTGTTGCTATTAGAATTTGTGCAATAAGTTTAAATCTAAATGAAATACCAGAAGAATTTTTAAATTTAATTTTTTTATAATCATCGTAAGCTCCAAGCAAACCAAAGCTTGTTACTATATAAAGCAAAAACCATATATGATAATTAGATAAATCACCCCATAAAAGTATTCCTGAAAATAGACCCAATAATATTAAAACACCTCCCATTGTGGGCGTTCCAATTTTTTTTACAATATGCTCCGATGGACCATCTTCTCTTATTGGATCTAAGATTTGTCTTGCAGAAAAAAATTTAATAAACGGAGTTCCAACTAATAAGACTATAATCATAGAGGTAAACATCGCTAAACCTGTTCTAAAAGTAAGATATTTGAACACATTAAGGAAACTGTATTGATCAACTAATTGAGAAATAAGACTATAAAGCATTAATTTTACCTCTTTTTATTTGATTAGTTAGACTGTTAAGACCTGTAGAGTTGGAACCTTTAATCATTAAATAATCATTATTATTTAAATTGTTTTTAATCAAATCAATTATTTGAGATTTCTTCTTTATAACAATCCCTCTTTTTGTTTGATTAAGGTTATTGAAAATCCATTTAACATGTTCACCAATAACATTAATATTTTTAAGAGATGTTTTGTTAATGTTTTTTCCAATTTCAAGATGTAATTTTTTTGAATATTTACCTAGTTCTAACATATCGCCAAGCACCAAATGTTTTTTTGAACTATCAACTTTAATCATATCAAAATTTTTTAATGCTGATTTCAAAGATAATGGATTTGAATTATAACTTTCATCCACAAGATATAAAAATTTTTGAAACAACTTGACTTTGACAATGTCTCCACGACCATTTGTTGTTTTATGATCATAAAAAATATTTTTATCTAATTTATGTATATCTTTGAAGATTGATATAATTGTAACTGATGCTAATAAATTTTTTAAATCATTTTCAAAATAAGAATTTGAATAAAAAAATTTTTTTTTTTTATTAATATTTATAGAGATTTTATATTTAGACTTTTCTTTTGAAATAGAATCTAAATTTGTTGTCGCTTTTTTATTTTTTAAACTAAAAGATAAAACTTTTAAATTTCTTTTTAATGCTATTTTTTTATGAAAATTATAGAATTTGTCATCTTTATCTAAAATAAGATAACCATCATCTTTTATGTTTTTAATAATCTCAGATTTTGCTAAGGCTATTTCATTAATATTTTTAAAATTTTTGATGTGAGCATAGGAAATATTTGTAATTACACCAACGTCAGGTTTTACAATTTTTGATAAATATCCAATTTCTCCTTTCTTATCCATTCCAATCTCAAAAATACCAAAATCATCGTTTTTTTTTAAATTAAATAAACTTAACGGAACACCAAATTTATTATTAAATGATTTAGGAGAATAGGTGGTTTGACTAATTTTGTTAAGGGATCTTCCTGTTAATTCCTTAAGTGAAGTCTTTCCACAACTGCCAGTGATTGAAATAATTTTAGTTGATATATTTTCTCTTAGAATAGAGGACGCTTTTGTTAAAAACTTTAAAGTATCTTTTACTACTATTTTTTTCTTGGATTTTTTTTGATTATTAACTATTGCTAGAGATGCTCCTTTAGCAAAAGCTTCTTTAACAAACAAATTACCATCTTTATTTTTTCCCCTAATTGCAAAAAAAATATTGTTTTTTTTAATTTCTTTAGAATTAATAGATGCATTGTTAATTTTTATTTTTGAAGAAATTTTATTTAAATTACTTAAATCCATTAAAATATTTAGCTTAGGGTTGTTTGATAGTGTTTTATTTTTAATTATGATATTTTTTAATATTTGTTGTCGATCAGAAAATAATCTTTTACTTTTTTTATATTCTTGAATTTTTTCATGCCCTTTACCTGCAACAATTAGAATATCACCTGTTTTCATGTCAAATATTGCTTTCTTGATAGCATTAGCTCTATTTGAAATCTCATAAATTTTATGTTTATTGATATTTTTTTTTATAGAATTTCTTATTTTTTTTGGATTTTCAAATCTTGGATTATCATCTGTTAAATAAATTCTATCACAATATTCATTTGCGATTTTACCCATTATTGGCCTTTTTCCTTTATCTCTATCTCCACCGCAACCAAAAACTATCGAGATTCGTCTCTTTTTAAATTGTTCTCTTAGACTATTTAAGGATTCTTTTAGTGCATCTGGGGTATGTGCATAGTCTAATATAACTTTTGAATTGTTTTTAACAATTCCAATTTGTTCTAATCTTCCACTTGCTGGTTTTAGATTATCAATCGTATTAATTATTTTTTTAAAACTTAAACTACTTTTGGTTGCAGCTATTATTGCCATTAAAATATTTTTAATTTGAATCTTTCCTATTAAGCTTGTTTCAAATATATAATTATTTTTATTATATCTTATTTTAACAATTTGTTTTTCATTATAAAATTCATGGGAAATTATCTCTAAATTACTATTATTATTTGAAATTGTTTCTATATTGAATCTATTTTTTAAAGCTATTTCTTTGATTTTTCTATATTGAGGAATGTCTATATCAGTAATTATGTTAGCTTTTTTTTTGAGTAATTTTTCAAAAAGATATAATTTGGATTTAAGATAATCACTAAATGTTTTGTGATAATCTAAATGATCATGTGATAAATTAGTAAATATACCTGTTTTAAATTTTAAGCCATCTAATCGATTTTGTTTAAGTCCATGACTGGATGCCTCTAATATAACATTTTGAATCTTTTCTTTTTTAAGTTTGTTCAAAGTTATACTTAAAGCAATTGGATCAATAGTCGTCTTTGAAACTTTTTTAATATAGTTCTGTGTTTTAATGCCAAGGGTTCCAATTGAAGCTACTTTTTTTTTATTTAATCTTAAAATTTGAAAATAAAAGTCAGCAACTGAAGATTTTCCATTTGTTCCTGTTACTGCAATTATATTTTTTGGTCTATCTTTGTAAATTGTGTAAGCAACTTCTGATAAAGACTTTCTTACATTAGAAGATTTTATGAATAAGACATTCTTTTTAATACCTTCAAATTTCTGATTTGAAACAATAGTTTTTGCACCCTTTTGAATGGCGTGATTGATAAATTTATTACCATCTATTTTAATTCCTTTTATTGCAAAAAAAATATTATCTTTTTTGCACTTTGAACTATTGAAACAAATGCCTGAAAAATAATGATTTTTATGTTTTAATCCTATTTCTTTAATAAAATTTCCAATGATCATGAATGAACTAATTTTCCATATATTTTGTGGCTAAAATAGGCCCAATTCTCTGTATGATCTTTCCAGTAACTTCAACTGAAGTCCATCCAGCAGTATTAAATGGTGTTCCTTTGTAAGACCCACTCTTATTTTTAAATTTGTAAATATAGTCTTCTGATGTTTTTGGTTCGTCTAGCAATAATACCATTACATATTTAGGTTTAGATGTTGGAAATATAGATACAAAAGTATTAACTTTTGCTTTCCTAGTATAGCCCCCAACTATAGCTTTTTCAGCCGTACCTGTTTTTCCACCAACTTCATACCCCTTTATATTTGCTAATCCTGCTGTACCTTCTTTTGTTGTTACAATTTTTCTTAATGTTTCATTTATTTTTTTTGAAACTCCTTCTTTAATAATTCTCTTTTGATTTTGTTTCTCTTCTAAATTTTTTTTAATCAGGCTTGGTTTAATTTTAAAGCCACCATTCGTAATAATAGCGTAACCTTTTGCTAGTTGTAGTGGTGTTGTAGTTATTCCATGCCCAAATGAGACAGTTGCTAATTTGCATTTACCCCATCTAAATGGAATTGGTTCACCAACTTCCTCAATATCAAAATCTATTTTGCTTAAAACACCTATTTTTTCTAAAAATAACTTTAATTTGTCAATTTCAAGTTTTTGTCCAATCCTAACAGATCCTATATTGCCTGATCTAATTAGAATTTGCTCAACCGTAAGGTCTGATGGAATTTTTTTATCATATTCTGAAATTATATTTTTTCCACATTTTAATTTTTTTTCTAAATTTAAAAACTCTGTATCTATTTTAATTAAACCCTCCTCTAACCCTGCTGCTACAGTAAAGGTTTTAAAAACAGATCCTAATTCATACACACCTTTTGTAGCTCTATTTATAAAATTTATATCACTTACTGTTTCTCTTTTATTAAGATCAAAGTCTGGGTACGAAACCATTGAAATAATTTCTCCATTATTGACATTCATGAGAATTGCTGCACTTCCCTTGCTTCTAAATACTGAGTGAAACTTTATTAGTTCTTCTCTAATTAAAAATTGTATTTCAGTATCAACAGTTAACTGGAGTGGTTCCTTTATCTGTTTTAATCTTTTATCAAAAGATTTTTCTAAACCTGATATTCCATTATTATCATCATCTATTTGTCCAACAATATGACTAAAAAGATTTCTTTGAGGATATATCCTGGTTAGTTTTTCTTCAGACTTAATTGACTTATCTCCAAGCATCATTATTTTTTCATAATTATCTGCACTTATTTTTTTTTCTAAATAAAAATATTTATTTTTTTCAAGTTTTTTAGATATCTCAATGTAATTTTTGTTTGGGAATATTATCTGTAAATTTATTAAAAGTTTTTTTTTGTCTATTACTTCAATGGGATTAATACCTACATCTATAGAACTAACTGTTTTAACTAAATAATTTCCATTTCTATCTATTATATCTGCCCTGTAGTTCTCTTTTATAACTAATGGCTTAATTTCATTCTGTATTTTTAATGATCCTAAATGGAGAAGTTGTATTGAGTAGATTATTGAAATTAATAAAAATACAAAGAAAATAAAAGCTATTCTATTAAACTGTATATTTAAATTCGTTTTGCTTTTTTTATATGAAAATTCATTTTCATACTCCTCTAAGAAAACATTATTTTTTTTATTATTCATCTATAGTTTTCTCTAAGAAGTCACTTACCCTTATATAATTATTTTTTTTAGTGAGCTTTTTGATTTTTGTAATATCAATTTTAATTAAATCTTTTTCGAAGTATTGAGTTTGATATTGAGTTAATTTATCTGGTGAACTTAGATAGTTATATTCTAAAAGTAAGTCGCCTAGCTCTACTTTTAGTGGTCTAATATTTTCATTTACCATAAAAATTTTATCCTCTATTTCTTTTGTTGAGTTTTTTACTAATGATGTAGCTAGGATTAATACAAAAATAATTACAAATACTACTTTCTTCATAATTTTTTAGAAAAATTTTCAATTTTAATTAGATGATCAAACTTCTCCAAAATATCTGTTTCAAAATCATAAAAGTCTTCTTTTTTAATAACATATCTCAATTTTGCAGACCTTGATGGTGGGTTTTCTTGAATTTCTTTTTCAGATGGCACAATTGGTTTTTTACTAATAGATTTGAACAAATTAATTTTTTCTTCACTCTTTGGCATATATCGTGAAACACTTTTATTTTCTGATAAACTTTTAAAGAAATATTTTACTATTTTATCTTCAAGTGAGTGAAATGTAACAACTACTATAACTCCATCTTTTTTAACAACTTTTGCAGCATTAATTAATCCATAAATCAACTCGCTAATTTCTTTATTAACAAATATTCTTAGTGCCTGAAAAACTTTTGTTGCACTATGTGTTTTTAAATTTTTTTTTCTTTTAGAAGATTCAATAATTCTTACCAGTTCCTCTGTTGTTATTTTTCTAGTGGCTCTATCCTCTACAATATTATGTGCTATCCTATTGCTATCTTTTTCATCTCCAAAATATTTGAATATTTGAGCAAGCTCCTTTTCATCTAAACTGTTAATTGCTTCATTTGCAGAAAAGTCATTTATTCCCATTCTCATGTTGAGTTCACCAATAGTCTCAAAAGAGAGACCTTTTTTAGGATCTTTTATTTGTGTGTAAGAATAGCCTAAATCAAAAATTACTCCTTTTATATTTTCATTTTTAAGTTTTAAATTATTTAGTTCACTGAATTTAATATTTTTAAATAAAAGTCTATCATCAAATTCATTTTGAACTTCTTGAGCTTTTTTTAAACTTTCTAAATCTCTATCTAACGCTATAACTTTTGTCCTATCAAAGCTTAGAATTTTCTTTGTATACCCACCTTGACCAAACGTGCAGTCAATGAATGTGCCACCATATTGAGGGGTAATAATGCTAATTACTTCACTTAGCAATACTGGATAATGATTTCTCACATCTGGTATTATGGTGGCTATCATTTATTTTCTTAAAGACCATTAATTTTTTTGTCTTCTTAAAAATGCTGGTATTTCTAGATCATCATCTTCGGAAACATTTTCTGATGTTTCTGAAGATAATAAGCCTTCTGTTTCTGTAGTTTCATCATCTGAACTAAACAAATCTAGGGCACTTTCACCTTCTACACCAAAGTTTTCAAGTCCATTAGAAACATGTTCTTCTTCTGGTAAGTTGACTTCTTCAGATTCATTAATAGCACTAATAGCTTCCTCTGAAAAAGATTGCTCATAATCATTTGATTGTCCATCTTCAACAATATTTTCAATTTCTTGATTAGTAGCATTTTGTTCATTCATCATTTCTGATGATAAGCTATTAGAAGTAGGCTCTGTAATAATCTCATTTTCTAACTTTAATGCGTTTGCACCATGAGAAACTGGGCTTGTCATTGTAGGTGAAAAATTAAATGATTGAGCTGCACCTGAAGTATTAAAGTCAGAATAACCAGGGTTTCTATTCTGTATTCTATGAACCATATTAATTACAGATTTGCTTTCAGGCTGCTGTCCATCTAGTGCTGTTGCAACTATTGATACTCTTATTTTTCCATCAAGAGAAGGGTCTTGTATTGCGCCAATAATAACCTCTGCTTCAGCATCTACCTCTGCTCTAATCTTATTAACAACCTCATCAACTTCAAAAAGCTTAAGATCTTCACCTCCGGTAATATTAACTAATAATCCTTTTGCACCTTTTAGGGTATAGTCATCAATTAAAGGATTGCTAATTGCCATTTCAGTAGCTTTCATTGCTCTTCCATCTCCTTCGGCTTCTCCTGTGCCCATCATTGCTTTACCCATTGAAGCCATTACTGTTTCAACATCAGCAAAATCTAAATTTATTATGCCCGGTCTAACCATTAAATCAGTTACACTTTGCACTCCATGCATCAAAACATTGTTCGAAAGATGAAACGACTCTTTAAAGGTAGTTTGTTCATTTGCAATTTTAAACAAATTTTGATTTGGAATTACGATGATTGTGTCTACATGTTTTCTCAACTCTTCAAGACCTTGTTGTGCTCGTCTCATTCTTGAAGGACCTTCGTATAAGAAAGGAAGTGTAACAACACCTACTGTTAAAATATTTAATTCTTTTGCAGCTCTGGCAATAACGTGAGCTGCCCCTGTTCCAGTTCCACCACCCATACCAGCAGCAATAAAAACCATATTTGAACCTTGTAAAGTATTAACAATTTCATTTAAAGATTCATCCGCAGCTGCTTGACCAATGTCATGTTTAGCTCCTGCACCCAAACCTTTTGTTAAATTTAATCCAATTTGTATTTTTGCTTTTGCTTTACTACGTTTTAAATCTTGTGCATCTGTATTTACAGCAATAAATTCTACACCTTGTAGTCCGTTATCAATCATTTCATTGATTGCATTTCCACCTGCTCCTCCAACTCCTACAACTAATAATCTTGGTTGTAATTCTTTTATCTCTGGTGATTTAAAGTTAATTGTCATTTTTATTTCCCCCCATTGTTATTAAAATGTTTTTTCCCATTTAAGGCTTGCACGATTTAGATTTGCTTTTTTTCTAGCATTCACCTTAAATTTTTCAAATGTTGTTGGTTCCCATATTTGGAATGTTTGACCTTGACCAACAAATAACATGCTATTTTTAATTTTTGCATGTTTTAATAATTTTGTTGAAAGTGAAATTCTCCCCTCACTATCAAATTGTAAATTCATACTTTCAGACAATATAGATGTTGCAAAATAGTCTCTTTTTTCTTCAAATGGATTTAGAGAATCTATACTTGATGAAAGTTTTTCAATTCTATCCTGCGAACATGCTTCAATAGACTGATTGTTAAATGATGGATAGCAAATAACACCATTGTAACCTAAGTTTGAAAGATGAGACCTAAAACTAGCAGGCACTGACACCCTTCCTTTTTTGTCTATTTTGTTCTCGTAAGTTGATAAAAACATAATTTTTATATTTCATAAATTCCGTATATGGGAATATATGGGACAATATGGGTATTTTAAGATTTAGTCAATATGTTCATTTTAGGCAAGTTTGTTGACAATTGTGGGTAACTTTTATGTATCTTTATTAATTCTAAAATCAATTTTTATTTTTAGATCGATACAATCAAAAAAAGAAAAAGAAGAACAGAGGTGATTCAATTATGAATCAAAAGGTGAACATCCACATATTTACAAATTAATTGTTGTGGATAAGTTTGCTAGACAAACTGTAAGCCGGGTTCTGTCATTAAAACTTATCATTTCTCTAGGCTTAAGATCACTCTTAAGCTCAAGCAACTAACCCCGATGACCAGCCAAAGACGGCTTTTAGTTTTACAACAATGTCATCTCTACTTAGTCTTGCTCCCAGTGGGGTTTTCCAGCGTTCATTGTTACCAATAGAACCGGTGCGCTCTTACCGCACCTTTTCACCCTTGCCATGTTATGGCGGTATATTTTCTGTGGCACTATCCCTGGGGTTTCCCCCGCCAGGTATTACCTGGCACTGTGTCTTTGCGGAGCCCGGACTTTCCTCTTTAAAAAAATTAAAGCGATAAATCGTTCATCTAGCAAATGTAATTTATTACTAAACTATAAAACTTCAAGAAAAATTTAATTATATTTCTTTACAAGATTTTTGCTTATAAGTAAGCATTCTCTATCAATCTTGCTATTGATTAACTCTTGTCTATATCTTCTTTGAAAAGCTTTGGTCACATATCTTAAATATCTATCTTTATTTGAGTCTTTTGGAATTCTTGCTGAATATCCAATTTTAAATAAATTACTGAAAAAGAGTTTTTTTTCTATGTTGTTAATTTTGAAATTTCTATTTTTTATTAAGTCTTGCTTTTTTAGTGTATGCCATAAGCCTATTTTATTTTCAGATAAATACTTCCATGGAAATTTTTCCCCAGGATCTTTTTTTCTTTCTGGTGCTATATCCGAGTGTCCTAAAATATTCTTATGACTAATCTTATATTTTATTATTAAAAATTTACTTAATCTTAAAAGAGCAGTTATCTGTTTTGTAGAAAATTTTTTGTAACCAAACTTATGTCCAGGGTTTGTAATTTCTATACCAATAGAATTTTGGTTTAAAAGTTTATAATTTTTCCATGAGGATCTACCTGCGTGCCAAGCTATGTATAAGTCAGGTACTAATTTTACAACCTCTCCATTGTTTTTGATTAAGTAGTGTGAGCTAACCTGAGATTGTATGTTTGTAAGCCTATTTATTGCAGCTGATTCTTTTTTCATTCCTGTGTAATGAAAAATAACAAATTTGATATTTTTAGGTGTTCTTTTATTTCGATTAAAATTTGGAGAATAATTTAACGTTGTTTTTAAAGCCATTATTAGAACATATTTAACACTAAATCTCGATTTACTTTAGTATTATATGTACTATATAATATTCTTGTAATGAAAAAAATTATTATATCATTTTTAATCTCACTAATAATTTCGTCAGGTGTTAATGCGGGGACTGATGGTTCAAAGACTTTATCCAAAAAATCTAAACCTGTTAAAGATTGTTTTGAAGGCTTAAATAGAGCTACATTTTCTTTAAACCAGGGTTTAGATAAAGTAATTTTTAAGCCAGTTGCAAAAGGCTATAGGAGCTTACCATCACCAGTTAGAACTGGGACGAGTAATGTGCTTACCAACATTTCTTCCCTTATAACTATACCAAATAATATTCTACAAGGAAAATTTGAAACCGCTGGTGTTAATACAGGAAGATTTATTGTCAATACAACCATAGGAATTCTTGGGATATTTGATGTGGCTAAAAAAATGGGTTTTTCTGAATATGAAAAAGAAGATTATGGTCAAACACTTGGAGTGTGGGGATTTGGTGCTGGTTGTTATGTGGTATTACCAGTTTTGGGTCCATCAACAATTAGAGATACTGCAGGTTCATTTATAAATGTATTAGGTGGAGACCCTTGGTATAATGCTTCTACACATGGCAATAATGAATATTTGAGTAAATCTGATTATGTGGCAACAAAAATTTTGACAGGAGTAGATTTTAGAGCAAAAAATTTAGAAACCATAGATAATTTAGAAAAAAATTCTTTAGATTTTTATGCATCTGTAAGAAGTCTATATTTGCAAGACAGACAAAGAAAAATTGCAAATACGAGTGCAACTATTGAAGTTTTATATGAGGGTGATTGGGAAGAAGTAGAAAGCCAATAATTATAATAATGATTAAAAATTTTATATAGGTAAGGGTGATGTCATTAAAAAAAATCTTAACTTCTATTTCATTTTTAATAATTTTTTACTCAACTATTGAAAAAGTATACTCGATCGAACCAGATATTTTTGTTCAATCAACAGTCAATAGAGCGGCAAAAACTCTTGGGGGTAATCTTACAAAAGAAGAGAGGGTTGAAGAGCTTAAAAATATTGCTAGTGAAACTGTAGATATAAAAGGTATAGGTTATTATACTTTGGGTACTTTTAGAAAAAATGTTAATAATGAAGAAATTAAAGAGTATGAAATTCTTTTTGAACAATATTTTTTAAAAAGTTTTTCAAGCAGATTAGCTGAATATTCAAATCCAGAAATAGATGTAATATCAAAAAAAAAAATAAATGAAAATTATACAATAGTTTCAAGCATATTAGTTTCAACAGAGCAAAGACCGGAGGTTAAAATTGATTGGAGAATTTATACCAAAGATCCAAAAAACCCCAAGATTAGAGATTTAATTATTGAAGGACTAAGTCTAGTAAGAACTCAAAAAGAGGAATTTTCATCTATAATTCAAAGCAACGATGGAGATATTAATGCCCTTCTTAATAATTTAAGAGATTTCATTAAATAGTTATCAACTAAAATATATTCTTGGTGGGCCCGCCAGGACTCGAACCTGGGACCAATACATTATGAGTGTACTGCTCTAACCAACTGAGCTACAGGCCCCACTAAATTACCTAGCTTTTACTTCTTTTTTAATTTTCATTCAAGTCAAGAATAGCATAATTGCTTTTAAAGCCCTTCATTAAAATTATAAAAAGTTTATTTTGCTTTATAAAACTTAAACTTAACTGGGGTTTATTTTACAAAAATGCAAATATTTTTTTATACATTAATGGTGGGACTGGTTGGTTACGCTCCAACTACCCCTGCAATGTCAATGCAGTACTCTACTATTGAGCTACAGTCCCTTTAAAATTTTAACTTTCTAAAAAGCTTTTTAGTTGTTTGGATCTGCTTGGGTGTTTTAATTTTCTAAGAGCTTTAGCTTCAATCTGTCTAATACGCTCTCTAGTTACAGAAAATTGTAGACCTACCTCTTCAAGTGTATGGTCCGTATTCATTCCAACACCAAACCTCATTCTTAGCACTCTTTCTTCTCTTGGAGTAAGAGTTGATAAAATTTTAGTAGTTGCTTCACTCAAGTTGGATTTAATTGCTTGCTCTAAAGGTGCTAAAGCTTTTGTGTCTTCAATAAAATCTCCTAAACTACTGTCCTCTTCATCACCTACTGGTTTTTCTAGAGATACAGGTTCTTTTGAAATCTTTAAAACTTTTCTAACTTTATCTAAAGGCATTCGTAATTTTTTTGCTAACTCTTCAGGAGTGGCTTCTCTACCAAACTCACTTAAAATTAATCTTTGAGTTCTTACAATTTTATTAATTGTCTCAATCATATGAACTGGAATTCTTATTGTTCGTGCCTGGTCAGCGATAGATCTTGTGATAGCTTGTCTTATCCACCACGTGGCATATGTCGAAAATTTATAACCCCTTCTATATTCGAATTTATCTACAGCCTTCATAAGACCAATGTTTCCCTCTTGAATGAGATCTAAAAATTGAAGACCTCTATTTGTATATTTTTTTGCAATTGAGATAACCAACCTTAAGTTTGCTTCAACCATTTCTTTTTTAGCTATTCTAGATTCTTTTTCACCTTTTTGAACTCTACTAACTAGTTTTTTGTAGTCTGTAACAGAAATTCCTAATTTATGACTTATTTCAATCAATCTCTCTCTTATATTTTTAAACTCATCTTTGTTTTTGGAAAAAAATTGTTTCCACATTGGATTGGTATCAAGAAATTTTTTAAGGTTTGGATTTATTTCATTTCCTATATAAAACTTAATAAATTCATTTCTTGGAATTTTTTGGTCCATTGCTAATCTCAAAAGGTTTCCTTCTAATGAAACAATCTTTTTATTTTCAATGTAGTGTTTCTGAACTAACTCCTCTGTTACGGATGGAGATAGTTGGAGTGATTTAATATTTTCTAAAACATCGCTTACAATTTTTTCATATCCTTTTTCTTTAGCTGTTGAAAAACTTGCTGAATTTAAAATACATTCCAATTTTTCTTTTTGATATTTAATTAATTTTCCATACTCTTTTGTTAGTGTATTAACAGTTTTTAAAACTTTAGGTTTAATTTCAGTTTCCATTGCAGCAAGTGTAGGATTAAACTCATCATCATCATTACTGTCATCATTTTTATCTGTCTCTCCAGAGTTTCTTTGTTTTGCACTTGGACCTGTACTTGCATCCTCCATATAATTAGTATCAATATCTATAATCTCTCTAACTAGAATTTCATCTTTTTGAAGTTTTTCATCCCATTCATAAAACTGTTGGGCTGTGATAGGACTTTGTGCTAGCGCAATCAGCATTACATCTTTTCCTGCTTCTATTCTTTTTGCAATTGCAATTTCACCTTCTCGAGATAAAAGCTCAACTCCACCCATCTCTCTTAAGTACATTCTTATTGGGTCATCACTCTTTTCAATAGTTTTGCCTTCTTCTTTTGATGAATTTTCTTTTTTTCGTAAAATTTTAAAATCTGATTTTTTTTCAACTAATGAAACATTTTCATCTAGAATATGCATAAATGCTTGTTCTAAATTTTCGTCTGAAAGATTTCTTTTACCTAAAGATTTATTTAACTCATCAAAAGTTATAAACCCTCTATGAGTCCCACGCCCCATAAGTCTAGCAAATGATTTTGTAATTATTCTTTCCACAATAGTATATTTGAGAAGACTTATATAAGCGCAATTTGAAAAAAATCCATGTATTTTTTATTAGTTTTAATTGATGTTTTTTTGTTTTTTTAGCTCTCTTATTTGGTTAAAAGTGCTTTCGCTTAAATCTTTGGAAAACTTTGATTCTAGTTCTTCAATTCTAAACTCTAAATCGTAGTTTTTAAGGTCTCTAGAGACCTCTTCTAATAATTCAAACATTTTATTCTGATCATTTTGATGATGATTAAGAATATGCTTTATCGAAGCAAATTTAAAAATTTTTTCTGTTAATTGAGGATCAATAGGAATTTGATCTAAGGTAAGTTTTTCTCCACTCTTTATTTTGGTTATTAAAGTTTCAAGAATTAATTTATTTTCTTCACTAAATAGATTTATATTTTCAATCATATGAATATTTTCTTGAAATAAATCTAAATTATTCATGATTAGATATAATAGGGAAAACTCTTTAAGCTCAACACCACTCAACAATTTACTTTCGTTAAAGTGTTTTTGAGTAGACTGTAATGATTTAATCTTTTTAGTATAAAATTGTTTTTTTCCTACATTGCTATGTGGAGTTAAAGATGAAATTTTTTCCAAGAAAAACTCTAGTACATATTTTTTTATAAAATCATCTTTTATGGTCGCTGCAATAGCTCTTAATTTTTTTTCAAAAATAGCCATTGATGAAGGGTTGTTAGCAGTTTGTTGTTTATAATGATTAAATATAAACTGGTGAATTGAGATTTTTGCTTGTTTAGTAAAGTCAATAAAGTTTGTTTTACCATTTTTATTTGCATAACTATCAGGATCTTCACCATCTGGTAAAAAAAGAAACGAAATTTGTTTTTTTGGTTGTAGTTCTTTAATTGAATTTTCTGCAGCTCTAAGCGCTGCTTTGTATCCGCTCTCATCACCATCAAAACAGATAATTATATCTTCAAAGAATTGGTTGAGCATTAAAATTTGTCTATCCGTTAAAGAGGTTCCTAGATTTGCTACAACATTCTCAATTCCATTTTTACTTAAACCAACTACATCCATATATCCTTCAACTAAATATACATGATCTATTTTATTTGATAATCTTCTAGCTAAATCTAAATTATATAAGTTAGAGCCCTTTTTAAAAAAAGGTGTTTCAGGAGAATTAATATATTTTGCTGAATAACTATTTTCTTGGATAGTTCTTCCTCCCAATCCAATAGGTTGGCCTGAAATATTATTAATCGGAAATATTATTCTATCTCGAAATCTTTCAACGTATTTATTCTTTTTTTCGTCTAAATAAAAAAGACCACTTTCAATTAAAACTTTCTCACTAAATTCATCTTTTAATTTTTCATAAAAATTAGAGTTTCTTTCAACAAATCCAATTTTAAAATTTTTTACTTCATCCTTACTAAGGTTTCTTTTTTTTAAATAGTCTCTCGCAATAGTTAAGCTCTCATTTTTTAAAATTTCATCGTGATAAAATTTAACATATTCATTATAGATTGAGCAATACTCTTGCCAATTTTTTTCACGTTCTTCATCTTGTTTTGAAAATGTGTAAGGTCTCATACCTGCAAGATTTGCCAAAGATTTTACTGCTTCTCCAAATTTTAAATTTTGAGTTTTCATTACAAAATCAAAAATATTTCCATGCTCTGATGTTGCAAAACAATGATAAAATTCTTTTTCATCGTTAACTGTAAATGAAGGTGTTTTTTCAGTTTTAAAGGGTGATAAGCCTACAAATTCTTTGCCTCTTTTTTTTAGACTGACAGACTTTGATACAACTGTCGAAACCTTTAAACGAGTTTTAATTTCGTCTAGATATTCTTTTGGGTATTTCATTATTTATTCAATAGTTCTTTAAGTAAGGGTCCAGCTTTAGCAAAGTCTAGATTGTCAGGGTATGATTTTTTCAATTCACCCATCACTTTACCCATGTCTTTAATTGATGCGGCTCCCAATTTACTTATTGTATCTACACATATTTTTTTAGTTTCTTCATCGTTTAACTGCTGTGGTAAGAAACTAGATAAAAGATCAAATTCATTTTGCTCAACTTCTAGCAAATCTATTCTGTCATTTTTTTTATAGATCTCGATTGATTCGATTCTTTGCTTGATCATTTTCTTTAAAAGTTTTTTAATGTCCTCATCGTCTGTTTTTTTTATGTCGGCACCAGATCGATTAATAATATCAATATCTTTTATTCCAGATAAAATTAACCTGTAGGTTGAGATTTCAACCTTATTTTTTGATTTTAGAGAATTTTTATAGTTAGTTTCAATTTTTTCTTTCAATGTCATAATGTTTTTTAATCTACTGCAAAGTGAAAATTCTTCAAAAGAAAAATTGTTTTTTTATAATTTTATAATACATCTCTGTTGCGATAATTAAGGTTTTATTGTATTAACCTTTAACTCATGAGTTGTAATTGATCAAAAAAGCAAAAAAAATTAGCTCTAACAAAATCTCACAGATTCACACAGGCGTTTTAGTTCTTGAAAATAAAACTATCTTTAAAGGAGTTGGTATTGGCTATCAAGGAACTGCCACGGGTGAAGTGTGTTTCAACACTTCTCTAACCGGATATCAAGAAATTATTTCAGATCCTTCTTATGCTGGGCAAATTATCAATTTTACTTTTCCACACATTGGTAACGTTGGAACTAATAAAGAAGATTTAGAGTCTGATAAAGTTTGGACCAAAGGTGTAATTTTTAACTCTGAGGTAACAAGTCCTTCTAACTATAGATCTTTAGTTAATTTAGATATGTGGTTAAAAAAAAATAAAATTGTTGGAATCACAGGTTTGGACACAAGAGGTTTAACTAATTATATTAGAGATAAGGGAGCGCCTAAAGGTACCATTTCTTTTTCTAATAAAGGTAATTTCAACATTAGTAAATTAGCAAATATTACAGCAAAATGGAGTGGATTAAATAATTTAGATTTAGCAAAACAAGTAACTACTAAAAAAAATTATATTTGGTCAGGTTTTAAAACTTGGAAAAAAGAAACTGGTTACTTAAAAAATAAAAAAAAATCATTACATGTTGTTGCAATTGACTATGGAATCAAAAAAAATATCCTAAGATATTTCTCAAATCTTAATTGTAAAGTAACAGTGGTTTCATGCAAAACGAGTGCAAAAGACATTCTTAAATTAAAGCCAAATGGGATCTTTTTATCTAATGGCCCTGGTGACCCTGCAGCAACTGGAGAATATGCAATTGAAATCATTAAAGAATTAATCAAAAATAATTTACCTATTTTTGGTATTTGTCTTGGTCATCAAATTCTAGCCTTAACACTTGGTGCAAAAACTAAAAAAATGAAACTTGGTCATAGAGGTGCTAACCATCCAGTTAAAAACTTAATTAAAGACAATGTCGAAATTACTAGTCAAAACCATGGCTTTGAAATTGTAAGAGCAACATTACCAAAAAATATTGAAGTAACTCATAAGTCTTTATTTGATAATTGCATTGAAGGAATTAGATTAAAAAATAAACCTGTTTTTTCTGTTCAATATCATCCTGAATCAAATCCAGGACCACAAGATAGTGTTTACTTATTTAAAGAATTTATTAACAACATAAAAAAAAATGCCAAAAAGAAAAGATCTTAAAACTATACTAGTTGTTGGTGCTGGACCAATTATCATAGGTCAAGCATGTGAGTTTGACTATTCGGGTACACAAGCTTGCAAAGCCCTTAAAGATGAAGGTTATAAAGTTATTTTAATTAACTCTAATCCAGCAACTATCATGACAGACCCTGGTGTTGCAGATAAAACTTATATTGAGCCCATAACTCTAGAGGTATTAGAAAAAATTCTAAAAAAAGAAAAACCAGATGCAATTTTACCAACAATGGGTGGTCAAACTGCTTTGAATTTAGCAATGGAAGCGGAGAAAAAAGGAATTCTTAAAAAATATAAGATTGAATTAATTGGTGCAAATTCTAAGGCAATCTCTAATGCAGAGGACAGAAAAAAATTCAGAAAAAATATGTTAGATATTGGTTTGGACTTACCAAAATCTAAAGTGGTAAATCATATTAGAGATGCAGCAAAAGTATTAAAACAAATTGGATTACCTGCAATAATTAGACCTGCATTTACTTTGGGTGGTTTGGGTGGAGGAATTGCCAAATCTGAAAAAGAATATCTTAAAATAGTTAAAGATGGTTTACACGAATCCCCTGTTAGTCAGATTTTAATTGAAGAATGCCTCGAGGGTTGGAAAGAATTTGAAATGGAAGTTGTCAGAGACAAAAAAGACAACTGTATTATTATTTGTTCTATTGAAAACATAGACCCAATGGGAATTCACACGGGAGATTCAATTACAGTTGCGCCTGCCCTAACACTTACGGATAAAGAATACCAAGTTATGAGAAATGCATCTATTGCTTGTCTTAGAAAAATTGGAGTAGAAACAGGTGGATCAAATGTTCAATTTGCAATCAATCCTAAAGATGGCAGAATGGTTATCATTGAAATGAACCCAAGAGTTTCTAGATCTTCAGCTCTTGCATCTAAAGCAACTGGATTTCCAATTGCAAAAGTTGCAGCAAAACTTGCTGTCGGCTACACGCTTGATGAATTAAAAAATGAAATTACCAAAACAACACCTGCTTCTTTTGAGCCAAGTATTGATTATGTCGTAACTAAAATACCAAGGTTTACCTTTGAAAAATTCTCCACTTCTGCGGCAATTCTTGGAACTTCAATGAAGTCAGTTGGTGAGGCCATGGCAATTGGTAGAAACTTTAAAGAATCTCTTCAAAAAGCATTAGTTTCTCTTGAAATTGGCTTTTCAGGCTTAGATAGAATTTTTCCACTTAGCAAAAAAGAAATAGAAAAAGAACTTAAAAAAAATATTCCAAACAGAATATTATTAGCTGCTGAAGCGTTTAGAAAAAAAATAAATATTAAAAGAATTCACCAACTTTGTAAGATAGACCCTTGGTTTTTAGAGCAAATAAAAGAAATTGTTGATGAGGAAAATAAAATTAAAAAAAGAGGTCTCCCTAAAGATTACAATGAATTTAATAGAATTAAATCAATAGGTTTTTCTGATAAAAAATTATCTGAAATTACTAAAATTTCTGAAGACCTTGTTAGAAAAAAAAGAACTGCTTTAAAAGTATTACCAGTTTACAAAAAAGTAGACACCTGTGCTGCTGAATTTAAATCTTTCACGCCTTATATGTACTCAACATACCAAAGAAATTATGCTTTGAACTCAGAGTGTGAAGCAGAGCCTTCTTCAAGAAAAAAAATTATAATTTTAGGGGGTGGACCGAATCGTATAGGCCAAGGAATTGAGTTTGATTATTGTTGTTGCCAAGCAAGTTACGCTCTTAAAGATAGTGGTTTTGAAACTATAATGATTAACTGTAACCCAGAAACAGTTTCAACAGACTACGATACAAGTGATAGACTTTATTTTGAGCCTCTTAAAGAAGAATATGTTTATAATATTATCAAAAAAGAACAGCAAAAAGGAAACCTTGTAGGGATCATCGCTCAGTTTGGTGGACAAACCCCTATAAGACTTGCAAAGTTTTTACATGATAACAAGCTTCCAATTTTAGGTACGCAGTACACATCAATTGATCTAGCTGAAGATAGAGATAGATTTAGAAAATTACTTGATAGATTAAAATTAAAACAAGCAGAAAGTGGTATTGCTAAAACTTACAAGCAAGCCATTCAAATTGCTGAGAAAATTGGTCTGCCTTTAATGGTAAGACCATCTTATGTTCTGGGTGGAAGAGCGATGGAAATTGTTCATGAAAAAAGTCAATTAAAAAACTTTGTAGAAGAGGCATTTAAAGCTGCAGAAGATAATCCGATATTAATAGATAAATTCATTAGTCACGCTATGGAAGTGGATGTTGATGCAATATCTGATGGAAGAGAAGTATTTGTTGCAGGTATCATGCAACATATTGAAGAAGCTGGTATTCACTCTGGTGACTCTGCTTGCGCTTTACCTCCCATATCAATTAAACCAAAGCTGATAACTGAAATAGAAATTCAAACTAAAAAATTAGCTTTGGCTTTAAATGTTAAAGGCTTTATGAATATTCAATTTGCCATTAAAAATGATGAAATTTATGTAATCGAAGTAAATCCAAGAGCAAGCAGAACAGTTCCTTTTGTATCTAAAGCCAAAGGATTACCTTTAGCAAAAATTGCTTCAAGAGTAATGGCAGGTGAAAAGTTATCTAAATTTAATTTAAAAAGTAAAAATAAAAATTTATTTGCAGTTAAAGAAGCAGTGTTCCCTTTTAATAAATTCCCAAATAGTGACTTATTATTAGGCCCAGAAATGAAATCTACAGGTGAAGTTATGGGTTTTGATAAAGATTTTGGTATGGCTTATGCAAAAAGCCAAATTGCTGCCTCAAACTCTTTGCCTACTAAAGGCCTAGCATTTATCTCTCTTAAAGATGGTCATAAAGATGAGGGTGTGGATTTAGCAAAACAATTATTAAAATTAAATTTTACTTTATGTGCTACAGGTGGAACAGCTGAATATATTCGTAAATATGGAATAAAATGCAAAAAAATAAACAAGGTTAGTGGAGGATCTCCTCACATTGTTGATGTATTAAATTCTAAAAAAATCGCTTTAGTTATTAATACAGGTGGTGGAAATAGTGAACATCGTCTTCATGATGCAATGGCTTTAAGAAGAGCAACACTAGGTAATAAAGTTCCTTATTGTACAAACATGTCTACTGCTCAAGCTTGCTTAATGGGGATTAGATCATTAAAAACAAAAGAAATTACAGTAACTGCACTTCAAGACATTAAATATGGCAAATAAAAACTTTGGCTTTGGTACACAAATTAGAAAATCACCTTTCTTTGACTCAACAGTAAAATGGGGAGCAACTGGTTTTTCAGTTTATAATCATATGTATATTCCTCGTGACTTTGGAGATCCTGAGAAAAATTTTTGGAACTTAGTTAAGACAGCAATTCTTTGCGATGTGGCTGTGGAACGACAAGTTGAAATAACTGGCCCTGATGCTTATAAATTTATTCAACTATTAACGCCACGAGATTTAACAAAACTTGCAATTGGGCAATGTAAATATGTTTTGATTACTAATAGTGATGGTGGAATACTAAATGACCCTGTTCTTTTAAGATTGGCAGAAAATCATTTTTGGCTATCTCTTGCAGATAGTGATGTTTTATTTTGGGCTCAGGGAGTAGCTGTTAATTCAAAATTAGACGTAAAAATAGTTGAACCAGACGTTTCACCATTACAATTACAAGGACCTAACTCTGGCGAGATCATGGTGAAATTATTTGGAGAAAGTATTAGAGATCTTAAATATTACTGGCTAAGAGAAATCAATTTTGATGGTATTCCCTTGATAGTTTCAAGAACAGGCTGGTCTAGTGAGCTTGGCTACGAATTATATTTAAGAGATGGCTCTAAGGGTAATAAATTGTGGGAAAAAATAATGTTAGCAGGAAAAGATTTTGGCCTACAGCCTGGTCACACATCTTCAATTAGAAGAATTGAAGGAGGTATGTTGTCATACCATGCAGATGCAGACATCAATACAAATCCATTTGAGCTAGGGTTAGATAGATTGGTAAGTCTAGATAGCAATATTAATTTTATTGGTAAAGATGCACTTAAAAAGATTAAACAAGAAGGTATTAAAAGAAAACAAGTAGGTTTAGAAATTGACTGTAGTGATTTAAAAGGTCCCAATACAACTTTTTGGACTTTATTTTCTGAAACTAAAAAAATTGGAAAAGTGACTTCTGCTGTTTTTTCTCCCAGGATCAAAAAAAATATTGCTCTTGCAATTGTAGATATTGAGTTCTCACAAATTAATACTGAATTAAATGTTCAAATAAATGAAGAAAAATTTAAATGCGTTGTTGTAGAAAAACCATTTTTTGATCCAAAAAAAAAAATTACATCAACATCTTTTTAATGAGAGGATAGGCCAGTATTTGCTATGCTAAAAATCATATCTTCATAGCCCATATCAAGGTTTAGTACGCACGATCTATAGAAATAACCTTTTCGAAGACCTGGCATTAAATTTGCCTCTATAAAATGAGGAACATCTAAATGATCCATTTTAATATCTATTCTACCTAAAGATTTTCCACCTAAAGCCTTAAAAGAGTCTTTTGCTAATTTAGAAAGTTTGTCAAAAACCACAATATCAGAAACAAGAGTAACATTCTCTTCATCATTTTTTTTAACATTAAAATCAAGAATACAATGACCGTCGATATTTTCTTTTACAATAATTTCTATTGGCATAGCTCTTAAAGTTCCATCAATACTATCTTCAAAAATACCAACACTATATTCTTTTCCTGTTAAATATGTTTCAACTAGAGAAGGTGAATTTTGCTTTATTTTAATGTCTAATACTTTTGCTGTAAAACTTTCAAAATTAAATACAATTGAATTTTTGTCTATACCTCTGCTGTCTCCACCAGTTACTGGTTTTATAAAAAGAGGAAATTTTATTGGTATTGAACTTTCAGTTAAATATTCACCCGGGTTTGTTATAAAAAAATCTGCAGTTCTAATATTATTTTGTTGCATAATCTTCTTTGCTCTATTTTTATCGCTTTCATTATCAAGGGCTGCTTTACTTGAAGCAATATATGGAATTTCAAACATTTCTAAATAATCATTTAGCCAAATATTTCTATTGTTAAAAAAGAAGTACTTAACACCAGAGAAAACTAAATCAGGTTTTCTTTTAACCAACGCTTCAAGATCCTCTTCAGAATTAATTTCAGTGATTGAAACATTTTTATATCGTTTAGATAAAATCCTTAGAACATTTTTTTCTTCTAGAATAATTCCAACGTTATCTTGATGCGAGTTTACCTCTCCAAAGTTAGGGACTACAACTATTTCTATCGATTTATTAATCTTTATTGGAATTATATTATTTTTTTTTAAAGGTAAAATATTACCTATTTCTGGAATTCTTTGTTTTACTATATCTTTTATAATCATAATAAATCCAACACATGATCCATGCAAAAAAGCATGAATGATGGGCTATTCTAATAAAGTTGTTTTCTAAAAAATTATTGCCTAAGTAATGAAGTGTAAAATTATCTGGCAGTATCTAAAAAAAACTAAGTGTATGCCCTATAGTGATTGATAGATACAAGTCTTTAAGGTTTTAATGCTACTCGACTTTCCAATCTGTAGGGAAAGTTACGTAATTTACCTGTAAACAACGTCTTTCTTTAATAATCTCTTTTTTTTCCATGCCATGCCAGGTATTTGGGCCACTAGAGAATAGATATCCATAGTTATTTTTGTAAGGAACTGTCTTAACTTTTTCTAATTTTTCATTATAAAAATCTGTACCCAAATTTTCAGACTCATTTGCATTGTTAACAAATATCAAGCCTGATAATAATTTTTCTTTAATATCACAATGTGGTTTTAGCCAAAAACCCTCTCTATCACAAATAACTTCAACTCTTACATATGAGTTAGATAAATCTTTGTTGATCATCTTGGAAATAGTTTCATGGGTTCCTTTTGATTGTAATTCATTAATAAATTTAACTAAATGTGGAAATGCATCTGCATTTTCTTTTGTAACAAAACATCTAAATTTAATTGCCTGTCCTCCAGATGCAATACCTTCTCTGAATTCTGCTGCACCACCATCAATTGCTCTTGTGCCATCATAGGTTAAATTATTCTTACTAACATCTGGTATGTCAGCTTTAATAATTTCTTCAATAGCCCCATCAGTTAAAGCATCATTATACTCCCAATGTTTAAAGGGATCGTTATGTTCCTTGGATTTATTTAAAATTGAATTAAGAAAAGTCATGTTGTTTTATTTTTTCTCTTATTTGCTCAGCTATTTTATTAGTTTCATTTAATTTAGTGTAAGTCCAATTTTCAACAGAATTATTTAATTCTTTTATTATATTTAAAGACTCAAATAAATTAAAAAAACTTTTAAATCTTTGATTGTTTTTAATTGCTGGCATTTGAGCTACATAAATTGGTTTTCCAGTAATTGCAGCTTCTGAAATCATCGAAGTAGAATCGCAAGTAACAACAATATGGTCTGATATTTTTAATGAAGAAAGATAAGCTTTTTTATCAACATCTGGGATCACAATCTGATCTTTATCAAAATAACTCTTGGCTTTTTCAATTATATTTTGAGGAGTTCTCATGGAAGGAACAACTATTAATTGATAGTTATTATTTAAAAAATTTTGCTTAATTTTTGAAAAAATACCCTCTATGACTTGATTATTATAATCATAATATCTAGTAGGCCCTCCTAGTACTAATGTAACGATTTTCTTTTCAGTGCTAATTCTAGATTTTAAATAATTTTCATTTTCATCTAATTCATCATGTGTTAAATAATGTACTGCTCCTTTACTTGTAAATACATTGCTACCTTTTAAACCGTCGTGTTCAGGCACAACTACAAAATCAAAATTATTTAATGAGACTCTAGGTTCTTGAATGTGAATATTTATGATTTTACTCTTAAATTTTTTCTTTAAATAAATTGATGGGATTACACTTTTTCTTCCACAAGAAATAACAATATCAAACTCATTATTAATTTTATTTTTAAAAACAAAATCTTGAACAGGTGTTAATTTTGGTGGAAATAATTTCCAAAAATTATTAAGTTCAATCCTTTCGTGTATAAAATCTAAATCAAGAGCTTTAGCTAGACCTTCTACTTGGCTAATCATGCCGTGCATGCCCTCTGTCAATAATAACCCTTTTAATTTTGTCATTTATCCTTATATAACTTTTGTATGAGTCAAAATCCAACAAAACACACAAAAGTGTTAATAATAGGATCTGGTCCAGCTGGTTATACTGCTGCAGTTTATGCGGCAAGAGCAATGCTAAGCCCTGTTTTAGTATATGGCTCTGAACCTGGTGGACAATTAACTACAACAACAGATGTTGAAAATTATCCAGGATTCTCAGATGTAATTCAAGGTCCATGGTTAATGGATCAAATGAAAGATCAAGCTAAAGCAGTTGGTACAGAAATGATTGAAGATCATATTGGATCAGTAAATTTAAAATCTACACCTTTTGAAGCTGTTGGTGATAGTGGACAAAAGTATACTGCAGATAGCATTATAATTTCTACAGGTGCTCAAGCAAGATGGTTAAACTTAGAATCGGAACAAGCTTATAGAGGTTTTGGTGTTTCAGCGTGTGCAACATGTGATGGTTTTTTCTTTAAAGAAAAAGTTGTAGCAGTCGTTGGTGGTGGTAACGCTGCTGTTGAAGAAGCAATGTTTCTTACAAAATTTGCATCAAAAGTAAAATTAATTCATAGAAGAGATACTTTAAGAGCAGAAAAATTACTTCAGAAAAAATTAATGGAAAATAAAAAAATTGAAATTATTTGGGATAGTGCTGTTGAAGAGGTTATTGGAGACAGTGAACCTAAAAATGTAAAAGCTATTAAAATTAAAAATTTAAAAACTAATAAGATTGAAGAAATGAAAATAGATGGTTTATTTATTGCAATTGGTCATGATCCAGCAACAGCTTTATTTAAAGAACAGTTGGATATGGATAAAGAAGGTTATTTAATAACTAAACCAGATTCTACCGAAACTAATATCCCTGGAGTTTATGCTGCAGGTGATGTTAAGGATAAAACTTTCAGACAAGCTGTAACTGCAGCTGGAATGGGCTGTATGGCAGCACTTGAAGCTGAAAAACATCTGTCATCATAATAAATGAGTGAGTCAGTTTTAATTGTTGGAGCTGGAAGTGGATTGAGTGCATCGTTAGCACACTTATTTGCATCAAAAGGAATGAAAGTTGTTCTGGCAGCAAGAAATATTGAAAAACTTCAAAATTTAAAAAAAGAAATTGGTCTTAATACAATTAAATGTGATGCTACTAACATTAAAAGTGTAACAAACCTATTTAAGAAAACTGACAAAATAATTGGTGCTCCTAATTTGGTAATCTATAATCCTTCAAAAAGTCTTGGGGGAAGTATAGTTGATCTGGATCCCAAAAAAGCACATGAAGCAATTGATGTTACATGTTATGGTGGCTTTTTAGTAGCTCAGCAAGCAGCAAAAAGAATGCTTAAAAAAAAACGTGGAAGTATTTTTTTTACGGGGGCTACCGCAAGTATAAAAGGTTTTCCAGAGTCATCTGTTTTCGCAATGGGCAAGTTTGGTTTAAGGGGCTTAGCCCAATCATTAGCAAGAGAATTACATCCTCAAAACATTCATATTGGACATTTTATTATCGATGGTGGTATTGGCAAAGAAAATTATGGATCATATAAGACTATACATCCTGATGAAATTGCAAAAGTATATCTTCAGTTTCACAACCAAGATAAAAGTGCATGGTCTTGGGAAACTCAATTAAGAACATCTGTTGAGAAATTTTAAATCTAATGAAAAATAATCTACACGTATTTTTAGGAGCTACTGTTGCTGATGCTGCAGCTAGACCATTACACTGGGTTTATAATCAAAAGAAACTACTAACTTATATTAAAGGAAAGAAAGATTTTACTTTCTTAAAAAAAAATAAGAGTCCTTTTTACAATATTAAAACTGGAAAAGTTTCAGGCTATAACGAAGTTGGTCAAGTCATGTTTCAAACATTAGTTGAAGGGCATGAAAATATTGAAGAAAGATTTAAAAAAAATATTACCAAAAACTTTGGTCCAGGAAGTGTCTATTGGAAGAACCTTAATCTAAGAGCTAAATATAGAAAAGTTAAAGATTGGCGAGGTATAATTAAAGGGCCTTGGATACACCAAAATATTATTGAAACAGTTAAAAACATTAAAGCTAGAAAGAAATTAACAGGTGGTGCTAAAGTTAATGAGTCTGATGGTTACTGTGCTGCTTTACCCTATTTTTTATATGGTTATGATTTTAATAGCTTAAAAAAGATTATCTCGACAGTCACTGTTTCAAAAATAAGCCTTAAGTATGCTTTAGCTAAGTTTCATCTAATAGATTTGGCTCTAAAGGGTGCTAAAGATCCAATAAATGAATTCTTAAAAAAATTTAAAAAAAATTCATATTTTAAAAGTGTTGTTGAGGATATTAAAAAAGTAAAAAGATTAAAATCAAAGCCTCACCCAATAGTAGTTAAAAAATTAGGAATGGCATGTAGCTATCCTGGGACATTTAACAGTTCAATCCATTCAATTATTAATGCAACAAATTATAAAGGGGCTATTTTAAGAACTATTAAAGCTGGTGGTTGTAATTGTTCTAGGGTTAATTTCATTGGAGCATATTTTGCAGCTTTAAAAGGTATTAATTCAATTCCAAAATCATGGATAAAAAAAACAGATCCAGCTAAAAAAATTTTAAATCAAAAATAACATTACTTAGTTAATTGAACTATTTTTGAAATTTCTTTTTTTCTACCTAAGCTCCATTTTTTTAAAGCAGATATTATTGGTATTGCTGAATTTCCGAATTCACTTAATTTATATTCTACGTTTTGAGATTTATTAATAATTTTAACAACCAAACCATCTTTTCTCATTTCATCAAGTTTTCTTGCCAACACTTGAGGACTGATATTATTTACTAATCTTTTAAGCTCATTAAATCTTATTTTCTTATTTTCATAGATTCTTGCAATAATAAAAATTTTCCATTTTCCTCCTAATAATTCCATAACGTTTGAAAAAGGACATGATTGTTTTTGATTAGTTTTTTCCATATCTCTTTTGTAAACTAATAACAAAAAATGACCAGTCATGATTTAAGTAACTTTGAAGTGACTAGTAAGCTTATAATTAGTTGATAAAAGATTATTTATGTCCATATGTATCAAAACAAAAAATTTAATTAAAAGGAACGACAAAATGACAAATAAAGTATTATTAACTGGAATAAGTGGCTGGATAGCAAAACATACTACAATAGAATTATTAAACGCTGGATATGAAGTTTTAGGAACTGTTAGAAATAATACTTTAATTGAACAAACTAAGGAAACTATAAGCCAACATGCTTCTATAGATAAATTATCTTTTGTTGAATTAGACCTTTTAAAAGATGATGGATGGAATGAAGCAGCTCAAGGTTGTAAATATATAATGCATCTTGCATCTCCATTTCCTTTTAAAGTTTCTAATAATAGAAATAGTTTATTAGCACCTGCTGTGGATGGAACGCTGAGAGTTTTAAATGCAGGTTTAAATGCTGATGTTGAACAATTTATAGTTACCTCTTCAATTGCGGCCATGTTTAGGAAACCTAACAGAAGTAATCCATATTCATTTAACGAAAATGATTGGACAGATGAAAACTGGAAAGAGGGAGTAAACGACTACTTTTTATCAAAAACAAAAGCTGAAAAGGCAGCGTGGGAACTAATGGAGAACAAAGGATTAAAAAATAAATTAACTATGATTAATCCTGGTGGAGTATTTGGTGATGCCTTAGATAAAAAAGGAGGAACTTCAATTGAATATGTTAGACAGTTTCTAAAAGGCAAATTTCCAGCAGCACCTAAATGGGGAATTTTGATTTCGGATGTAAAAGATGTTGCAAAAGCACATGTTGCTTGTATTGGAAATACCAAGGTTGGTGGTAGAAGATTAATTGTTGGAAAAGAAGTAAAAAAACTAATTGAGTTATCCCAAATAATGGCTGAAGCAATGCCAGAGTATGCAAAAAAACTTCCCAAAAAAGAACTACCAAATTTTATGGTTAAATTAATTAGTTTGTTTGACTCGAGTGCTAAAACTTTGATTCCAGACCTTGAGATTGTAATGCAAACTGACACAACCTATGCCGAAGAGTTATTAGGGATAAAATTTAATCCTGCAAAAGGTTGTATATCCGAAACAGCTAAATCTGTTGTGAGATTAGGTTTAGTTTAAAACTAAAACTTATACCCAAATTCAGCTACAAGATAATTTCTATTTTGTGCCACATTGTTTTTAAAAAAACTCTTACCGCTATTATCAACATATTTGATAGCAAGATCTATTTTTTTATTTACATTTAAAGTTGTCTTTATAACACGACTGCGTCTAAAATTACTTACATCAGTCTGAGCAATTTTTAGATGAACAGGAAAAACATCTAAGAAAAAAAGATTTTTTTTTGTAAGTTTAACATTTGTTACCTTATCGCCATATACGTACCCAGTTTGATAAATTTTTGCACCATTGCTAGTTTCTTCCCTATAATCATAGTCAAAAAATAAATCTTTATGTAATTTAGCCTGGAACACGAATCCTAAATGAGAATTGTCATTTTGTGTGGACACATTTTTATCGTGGTGAGTAATTTTTGCATAAGGCATTAGTACAAGATTTTTTTTTTAATTATCAAGCCTAGTCTTTGATCAAATTCAAAATTCTGCTCTGTTCCATCGTTAACTGTATCGTCATAATTAATAATGTGATTAACACTGCGGATAGCAAAATTTTTATTAAGCAAATATGTAAAATGCGAATCAATTACCAAACCTGGCCTAGTATTGTTATAATTGGTTCCTCCATCACTGATTAACGTTGTAAAATATCTAATTTTACCTTCAGGATAAAATTTTTTAGTTTCCGCATGCAGTGTTGAATAAAAAAAAAAGATTATAAGGAAAATGAAAATTTTTTTACAAGAATGCATTGCAAGAAGTGTAAATGTTATTTGTTACCAAATATACAATTATTAGATAAAATTGATTGCAGATTTCTTAATTCTTTTAGTTTTGAAATAAATTTTTTTGATGTATTAATAAAGTATAGCAATCGCACAATAAAATAAGATTAATAGCATTACTATTCCAACTCCCCCTATTATGTGTGCCATAATCCAAGACTAACAAATCCCAAATCAGGTATATTAGGATGGGTTTTATGGGTCAATTATCTTTAATTCCAGTTCCCTGTTGTGAGTGGCTAGTGGTGCCCATATCAGGTTTGAATTAGAATGGTTTACCTGCTTTAATTGTAAATTCATTTTCGAAGTCTTTATTATTTTTAATTAATCGTCTTATTGAAGTAGAAAGATACCAACTATCAATTAGATTTAAATCGAAACCAAGCTCCAATTTTATAGAATTAGAATAGTCCTCTTTTACAGTATAACTATATTCAGTGTTAGGATCAGATATATAAGATGCTTTAACCTTTGAATTAGGAGTTAAATTTTCAAAAAATTCAACTCTTCCATATGGTAAAAAATAACCTTTCTTAATTCTTTTTTTATATTTTGTTAAAGCACCAATTGAAATAGATTTATTTTTTAAATTTTGTTCTTCAAATTTTAATGCTTGAATATTGCCTATCTCTGAAAAACTTTCTAATTTAGATAAACCATAATCAGCTCTACCAAATAATAATGATGTAAAGTTATCTTTATCCATTATCTTATTGAATTTAATTGAAGTAAAATATTGCTTAACACCTCTATTTCCATTTAATTTATTAGAAGTATTGGCTTGCTCAATTCTTGTAAGATCATTATCAATATATCCATAGCCAACTAAACCATCAATAAAGGTAGATTTATTATTATGCCAACTTGAATATATTGTTGCACTTTTTGCATTAGATTTAATTTGAGTGCCTAATTGTCCTACATCAGTATCCTGATCTTCTAGTCTAATGGCTATACCAAAAAGAGTATTTTTCTTTATTATCTTATCCATTCCAAGAGTTAAAGCATCTGAGTCGAACTCTTGATTTACCTTACCTGATTTAATCTTAATTTTACCCTTTTTAAAATATCCTGAGCTCCAAAATTTCCATTTTCGAGGTACCATTCCAAATTCATTTTTTAAATATTTTGAAAGAGGTAATTCGTTTATAAATTTTTCAATATTCTTATTTGATAGCTTTTGTTCTTTGCTAACATTACCTTTTAAAAGATAAGCATCTAATAATTTTGCATATGGGTAGGTATCTTTGTTTGTTATATCAATATCTATACCTAGATCTTGAAATTTAATATTGTCATTTTTTTTTGTGGTTCGATACCACTCCATTCTCTCTAAAACAGAATTTGTTGAACCATAAATAAATCTTTTTGCACTTTCTGATTGTCCTTCAACTATCCCAACCAATTCTTTATCATCAAAAACATCAAATGGATTATCAGTAGCTTCTGTAGATGTTATGGATATTGATGCTGCTCCAAAAACTGTAGCAGTACCTCCCATGCCACCATACTCAATGATATATTTGGTAACCTTATTATTGTCGTTTATCATTTCTCCAACAAAATCATTCCACTTACCAAATTTAACATCAGTTGGATCACCATAAACGTGCATATAATCTTCTTGCCATCCCTCGCTTGCTCTATGTGAATTTGGCTCACCAGAAACCCAATTTAGATAACTTTGTTCTGAACAGCCACTGATTACAGCACCTGTTCCTCCGCTTGCATTTTGACAAGTGTAAGTTTGACCAGCTTCAGGTCCATCCATCCACTTCCATGTTTTTTCAGTTTCACTATCAGATCCCCCAGTCCACGCATTTGCTGAAATTTTTTCTTTTACCCAGGTATTTTCTTGTGCAGAAGTAATAGTTACTAAATAGCCAGTAAGTCCATTAAATTTTTGCGCATCACTTTTAGCACCTGTTCTTGCATTAGGCCAAGTAACGGCATCGTCATCATTACCGACAACTCTATAATAATGACCATTAACAGGATTGTAAGAGGCGCCTGTTGGTGTTGCAGAAACCGAAATAGTTGCACTAGAAGTGCTTCCATCACCTTTAAAAGAAAGTGTAGCTAATGCATTATTAACTTCTGCTTGAGTTCCTTCAAAACCAATCTCTGATCTATCGTTATCTGCACAATCCTCAGGTTCAGAGCTTGAATTATCAGCCGTATAACCACAGAATCCATTAATTTGTTCAAGGCCTGCAAACGTTATTATTTTTACAAAACCAGCTGTTGCCGTAATTGTAACAAGTACATCTGTAGAAAAACCACTTATAGAAGGAGTAGTTCCAGTATCAGAAAGTAAAACAAAATCTGAAGTATTGGTTGTTAAAGTTGAAGGAAAAGTGAAGCTTGCAGAGTAAACTGTTTTAGTACTAAAAAAAAAAATCAAAAAAAAGGTAGTAAAAATAAATTTCATAATTTTTTTTAAATCAGCTAAAATTTATTTGAAACTTCTATATTTGCACCATAGTCAGGAATTTCACTCATCAGAGTGTAATTAGATCCAACAGTAATATCAAACCCATTTACCTTATTGGTTAATGATAAGCTGGTAGTGTTAAAATTATTTACATCAAAGACAAATTTCATTTCATCAATCGGAACATAACCTGCAGATAAATAAATTTCATTACTGTGACTTTTAGCAGATTGAAATCTTTCAAAATTTCCAACCAATGACCATCCTGATATGGAAGTGACATCAAAACCATAACCAATTCTAAAATTACCTTTAGGGTTATTGTCTACTTTATAATTGTAAACTGTACTTTGACTATTTAGATAATAAAATTCTGCATCTGATGAAGGACTTAGATCAGCAATAAACTCAAATCGCCCATGATGATTAATAATTTCATCTTCTTGCTTATCAGTATCAGTTTTATCTAAAAGGATACCAAGTGTTACTAATGCAGATTTAATATTTTGATCCTTATAGAGTAATGCGTCTGTTAAACTGTTTGCTACAGTTGATTTTTCACTAAAAGCTTTAAGCTTTGTGTACCCTAAATCTAATTTGATGCCATGATTGAGATTTATATCTTCATCAACTACTCTTTTTCCAAAATTAAATGATCCAAAGATCTGCTGCCCTTCTCGGTTACCCTTTAAAGTGTTACCAAAAGTAACTCTTTTTTGGTCTATATCTAGTAAACTAACTCCAATTAATGCATCAGTAAAAACGTCATTATCTCTTAGTTTAGTGCCATATAACGCCAAACTATAAGCATCTGTGTCTAATTTGCTTCCTTTATATCCAATATCAACATTATCGCTGCCATACTGGAAAACGTATCCATACATAGCGTCTCTATCATCTTCTTTAATTCTATCAGCACCAATTGAGATACCATAACTATGAAAATCTCTTGATGATGAATTTAAAGATTTATTTTCTCCCACACTAACTCTACCTTCGCTCCACTGAAACCAATCATCACTATCATAACTTCTATCAATTTCTTTTTTTGAGTTTTTAAGAGCACTAACTAATTTTGATATTTTTTTATCTGTAAAATTAATTTCTGCATTAAGATTTGATAAATTGTCTTTATTTTTATGTCTTCTTAACCACTCAATTCGATGAAAGATTGGAAGAGTGTTATTTTTAATTATACGTTTTGATAATTCAACATTAGCTTCAATGGTTGCTTTAATATCTTTATCATTAATGGGATCACAAGTGATTGTGCCAGCACAAGCTAAGCTATATTCATAAACCACATTATCATCTGAGTCAGACCCATCATCTCCAGTTACATATAGTTTCGTAAAGTTAGCTGTAAATTTAAATCCTCTCATCTGAACAGTTTGTGAGCTAATTGAATAACTGGTTACATGAGTAATTGTGCTTATATCCCATGCAGTAGGTAATTTATACTTGTTAATATCATCACTGCCACTTCCACCCAGATACATTATAGTTCCATCTGAATTAAATTGTATATTTCTCATGTCAGATTCTTGATCTCCAAAACTATTTGAACACACATTATTTGTTGCACTCGAAACATCCCATGCTGTAGTTAAATCATATTGACTAACAACTTCAGCACCTTCTTGAGAGACAAACATACGAGTTCCATCAGGTTTAAAAGCTAAGGCTCTTGCTTGAACATTGGTACTACAATCTCCAGCTTCATTTATAATTTTTCTTGTGGCGTAACTGATTGTACTTGTGTCCCAAGCGGTTGAAAGATTAAACTGTTCTACACCCACATTATCTGACTCACTTCGGATAACATACATTACTTTTCCATCGGGCTTAAATTCTATTGCATGAGGTTTGTCAAAATTACCTCCCTCACCTACTAGAGCATCCTCAGAAATTTTGGTAGCAGTACTAATATCAAATGCAGAACTTAAAGAATATTGTATGACTGTAGGATTTGTTTCGTCAGCAGTAACATACATTCTTGAGCCATCTGGATTAAAAGTTATTCCTCTAAGATGGTCAGTGTCTGAGGAAATATCTTTTGATTGCTTAAATTCTAAAAAAGCAAAAGAATTGGAACAGAAAAAAAATATATAAAATATTGAAATAAGAAATATTTTTTTCATTTTGCTAGTGAATAACTTGGGATTAATTTCTTAAATTATATATTACTATTCATTGAATTCTGGAATGACCGACCTATTCTGGGTCTAATAATTTTAGCTTATTTGCTATAAAAATTGAGGACTATTGAGAGGTTGAAGGTTAAAGATTTAGACTTTGATAAAATTAAATATCTAATATTTTATTTAAGAATACTAAATGGGTCTTGAAAACAATCAATCTCATCTAAAGTTTCAAAAAAAATTTCATTTAAAGATGAAGAGTGGATTGTTTGGCACTCTTTGTAACTTTCCTCTTCCTTTAAAGATGAATTATTTTTTACTAAAGAATTTATGTGTTCACCAGGTGTATAACCTGTTGTTTTTTTAATTCCATAGGATGTGGCTGCAGAAGCGCCTGCTAGAATAGGACTGCCTGTTTTGGCCATAGTATATGCTGGGCCCACAATTGAACTGTATTGAGCACAACCATTTAAAACTATAAAAATAATAATAAAAAAAATATTTTTCTTCATATATTCAGGCACCTTTACATACTCTATTTATATTTGTCTTATTTTTCATTTGGTTGCTTATTCATTTTTTATTTTGTAAGTTCTGTATTTTTAATATCTAAAGCCAAACAAGTAATATCATCTCTTAATTTTTCTGCTCCCCAATTAAGTTCTGTTGTAATAGAATCTACTATATTTTGAGGATTAATTATTTCTAAGTTTCTTACTATTCTTTCAACTCCTTCTACTCCAAGTTCTTGACCATTCCTTAAATAACCTTCTGTTACACCGTCAGTATAAACTAAAAATGTTTTTTCTTTTAAATTAGTAGCTTTTGATTTTACCATAGACTCTGAAGAATATTTTATAATTCCTATTGGTGGTATTTCAGATTTCATAAATTCAAAATTTTTTTCTTTATCAAAAACCATAATACTTTCATGACCCGCATTCACAAAGATCGCTTCTCCAGTTTCTATATTAAATTTTCCAAATACAGCTGTCATAAACATCCCTTTAAACTTTGCTTCAACTAGTTCATTATTTACTGTAAATACAACTTTTTCTAATGGATATGATAAATTAGAAATTGTTCTAAATATTGAAGCTGCTTTAGCCATGTACATACCAGCTGTAATACCTTTTCCTGATACATCTGCTAATATGAAAAAATATTCATTTTCACCTACATTAACTACATCAAAAAAATCTCCAGAGACATCTCTTGCTGGAACGTTTTTTGCATAAAGAAAATTTTTAAACTTTGATATGTCTGGAAATAGACTTTTTTGTACATCTCCAGCAAGCTCTCTTTCTCTTAGTAACTTTGCCTCTTTTTGCAAATTTACTATCGCAATTTGATTTTCTTCTATAAATCTAAAATAAAGTCCAGTTAAGAAAGTAATTGTGAGCATGAATATAGGATAGCTAATATCTACAAGTTGGGATTTAAATAAAAAAGCACTAAGACCAATTATAATTACTACAGCTAAACTTCCAAAGAATATTAATAAACTATATTTGGGTTTGGTATGTTGGGAGAGAAAAAAAACAACACCCGCGACTACAATTGAAAATAGCAATTCAAATATATAAGTGTTTGGATTTCGAATAAGATAAGATTGATCTAAAATATTTTCAATTATGTTTCCATGCACTTCAACTCCTGGAATTGTATTTCCTAAAGGAGTTTTTACTAGATCAAACAGGCCCTGTGCTGATGCACCAATTAAAACATACTTATCTTTAAATCTTGATGGATCAAATTTACCCTCAAAAACTGAGCTTGCAGAAATATACTGGTTTTTTAATGACTCTTTATATCTAATCCAAATAATTCCATTCGGATCTGAGTAAATTTTATGAGGTCTTGAGCTTATTCTGTTAATGCCTGCCTCATTCATTTCTACATACAAATTCTTTTGGTTTGACCCTACACGGATCATTTCAAGTGCCATTGTTGGATATAACTGATTTTTCAAACGAACAATCAATGGAAGTGATCTGATAATACCATCGGTTTGATCTAAAAAAGAAATAGAGCCTAATCCTTTTGTACTGTTTTCTAATTTTTCAAGTGATCCTATAGAGTGAGGAAAAGAATAAGTGAACTCATTAGGATCTCCTCCTTTTGTAAGAAATTTTGCTTTTGGTGATCTATTATATGTTCCATGAGAGGAAACGTTGCTACCAAGCACTGCTGTAACTGATTTTGATTTTTCTAGCTGCTCTCTAAATATTTCATCAGGTCCTTTAATATTTTGCAAACGCGCAACGTCGTCTGGTATTAAATTATAAGCACTAATTATTTCTTCAGGAGATTGTTTATCTTTCTCTGTAAAAAAAATATCAAAGCCTATAGCTTTCGGGTTTGTCGCATTAACATTTTCCACAATTTTTGCAAAAATAGATCTATTCCAAGGAAATTGGCCAAACTTACCTAAACTTTTTTCATCTATATCTATTATAATAACTTCAGAAGTTTGCTTATTTAATGGAAAAATTTTTTGATAAACATCAAAACTCAAATAAGAAATTGATTTTATAAAACTTGGATTAATTGTTTTTAAAAAAACTAAAAAAAATAATAAAATTAAAAATATTGTATAGTTCTTATATTTATTAAATAAAAGTTTCATATTTATTTTTTATGATTAAAAAATACGACTTAAGTTAATCATTGCTTCATCAATAGTATTTGGTTTCAATACATTTTGATTATTTAATTTAAAATCAATTTCAAAATCGTTAATATTTTTGCTTATCTTATATTCCGATCCTAGATTATCTGAGCCTGCTACTTTAAAAGCATAATTGGTTTTTTTGTTTGGCAAGTATCCAATTGTAATAATGATGTTATCTGTATATCCAGACCCTAAAGCTTGATTACGCTCATATATTAAAAAAATACTTAAGTTATCAGGCAAAATTATATCTATACCCACTTCACCATTTACATTATGTAAAGCCCCTGAATATAATTTTTCATTAAACTCTAAGGTTTGATCTGAAGCATAAGTATATTTAAAATTAGAGGAACGGATTAAATCAGCCATATATTCTAATTTACCATGTCTTTTTATGGCACATGTTTTAGCTAAGTCTAAGCAAAAAGTAGTATTATTTGATAAATCATCCACTACTCCCATCGCTGTTCTTAGTTTTAATGTTTGTATGTTTTGATCTTCAACTTTAATTGCACCAATACCAGACTCTGTATATCCATCTAATATAGTGTGCCCAATATCAGCTTGAAAAGAAGGAGTTAAAATAAAGTTATCTTTTTTAATTTCATCTTTTATTTTAGAAGTTGCATATATTTGTCTACCCTCTCTACTAGCTTTTATATGTTTGCCGTCTAAAACAGTTAGAATATCATACTTTAATTTGCCAAAACCAATAACGATATCCTCAGATTTTGTGTCATTTTCTAGCGGGGTAGTAGAATAATAAGTGAGGTTGAATGTATCAGTATCTATATTACTTTCTCCCATTCCAACATCAACGTTGTTATTACCAAGTCTAAATGCCAATCCTTTTATTCCATTATTATCAGTAAATTTATCAGCTCCAAGGGTAATTGCTTCAGTGCCAATTTTTTTAAATGAAGAAATATTTGTGTCTCCTACTCTTCCAACTGCAATACTTCCTTCGCTCCAATAAAAGATATCTTGTTGTTTATCTTCTGTCTTTTTTTCAACAGATGCTTGGTGTGCAGTTATTTTGTCTGGGATTTTATTCAACCAAGAATTTAACAGTGGATTGTCTGATTTAAAGACTGTGGTAAAATTATTTGAGTTCTTACTATTCATATCTTCTTTATTAATAGTTATAGACTGACCACCTTCTACTTTTTCATTAACTGAAAGTATTCTATCTGGAAGTTTTTTAATCCAATAATTTAATAATGGGTTATCAAGTTGAGTGGCAGTATTAAAATTAAAATCGATATTAAGATTTGTTAAATTTTGATTATCTTTATTTCTTCTTATCCATTGTAAACGGTTTAAAGCACTTTTAGTTGAATGATCAATGGTTCTTTTAGCAATCATTATTTGTGCTTCTGCAATTCCAGTTCTGACACTATTTTCTGTAACTGGAGGACATTTTCCTGCAATAATATTGAAAGGACAAACTAAATCATATTCCATTATTTGATCATCGTCGTCCGCGTTTGGGTCATTGGAATCTCTTCCTATATATAGTTTTAAACCACTTGCACTAAATGCAACTCCTCGAGGCTCTTTATTAGCGGGACTTATTCCCGAAAAAAGATTTAATCCACCATCTATGGTAAAAGATGATGTGTCATAAGCCTTATCAAGTGAAATTTGAACTATACCTGCATTCGCATTATTATGACTAATTATAAAAATTCTTTTTCCATTTGCACTAAATCTCATTCCAGCTGGGTTTGTTGTACCATTTATTGTAGGGGGTAGCTCAATCCCTGCAGTGGTTACTATTGATAATGTTGATACATCATAAGGAGTTGAAAGGTTATATTCATACAATCTAGCACCTACAGCAGCATTGGCAGCATCAAAAAAAGTTAAAAATAGTTTAGTACCATCATCATTAATTTCTAAAGATTGAACTCTATGTTTGGCATTATTTGTGGTGTGATCAAAATCTCCAGCATTACTTCCATTCGTTAAAGCTGTAGTATCTAGAGCTTCTTCTTTTGTAGCTAATGCGCAAGTTGAAACATCATAAGGTGAGGTTAAATCAAATCCATAAACCCTGTCCCCACCCGTATCAGTGGCACCTGGACTTCTTAATACTATGAAAAACTTCATTCCATCACTACTGAAATCTAAGTCATAAATTTGATACTGATTACCTGTATGAGTACCAGTTAATTCACATCGTTCAGGATCTCCTGTAAAAACTTTTGTGGAGATATCATAAGGTGTAGATAAATTATATTCTTGTATATAATGAGGATTCCCGTATCCATTGCTCGGTTGAGAATAAGATATAAACATTTTAGTTCCATCATTGTTAAACTCGATACCAGCTACAATACCACTGCTTGACGCAGGAAGATCCTCTGTTTGATTGTGAGTAACCATAGCTCCAAATGAACTGGAGATTGGAATTATGAGAAAAAAAATAATTAAAATTCTTTTAAATAAAAACATAAAATTTTATTAGTAGATGGAAAGGCTTATTTCTTACGTTTTCTTTTGTTCTTTGCTTTTTGCTTTTTCTTAGCTATTTTTTTCTTTGTTATTTTTTTTGCTTTTTTCTTTATAACTTTTTTCTTTTTAACTTTTTTCTTTACTACTTTTTTCTTTTTAGTCTTACTTTTTTTCACTGCTTTTTTCTTTTTAGTCTTACCTTTTTTCTTCACAGCTTTTTTATTTTTCTTTTTATCTTTTTTCTTCACAGCTTTTTTATTTTTCTTTTTATCTTTTTTCTTCACTGCTTTTTTATTTTTCTTTTTATTTTTTTTATTCACTTCCTTTTTATTTTTCTTTTTATCTTTTTTATTCACTTCCTTTTTATTTTTACTTTTATCTTTTTTTTCGACCACTATTTTGTCTTCTGTTTCAATAACTTTTTCTTCAACAATGTTTTCAGGTTGTGCTATGTCTGAAACCTCTTCTTCATTTGTTGTTAGTAAAACAATTCTCTTTTCTTCATCTTTTTTAATATTTTCTTTAATTAATATTTTTATTTCTTCTTTATCAAAACCCTGAGCTTTAAGTTCTTGTCTGATTTTTTTTCTAGTAGCTTTTCTTTCTTCTTTTGTGGCTCCATCAAGTTTTGTAAGTCTAGCTACTTTCATTCTTTTTTTAAATTTTTTCAGTTGGTTTTTTGTTATTTGTTTTGCTTTTCCTGGTGCGCTACCTTTAACCATACTTGCCACACTGTAAGGATTGCTCAATAGTGTTTGACCTAAATTATTTCCAACAAGAACTGCCCCAGGCCTTAAACCCAATGTATTATTTTTTCCAGGACCTATTAATAAAGTATCTGTTTTTTGATTTGATACTATGGTTTGAAACTCTGTTCCTCTTGAGCCTAAAGTTCCTTCAGGAACGTTAACTGTTAGGCTGTCTGGATTCTTTTTACTTATTAAACCTGAAATTATTTTTAAACTTCCTTTTTTAACATTAGCTACAATTTTTCCATCATTTGTTGTTGGATCGTATATAAAGGTGTCCATTACAACTTCTGAGTCTGATCCAATAGTAAATGTTGATTGATCTAATAGTAAAATTTGTGTGCCTGAATCAATTCCAGCATAAATCGTTTCGTTTAAATAAATTTTATCTCCAGCCTTAAGTTCTCTTGTGCCAGCTTTAGCTGTTCCAGATATTGCACCTACAATTCCAACTAATTGTTTATCAATATCAATTTTTTCTTCTGCCTGGGTGATATTGAATACAAAAAATAATGCTATAATTGTTGATACAATTTTTTTCATTCCCTTAAAGTAGCATTTTTGACAACTTTTTCAGCTTGGCTTGACCCATATTAGGTGAAGGTTTCTAATTTTTAATAAGAAAAAGTGGCTTATATGTAGTCTAAAATCAGTTTTTATTTTGGTTATTTATTTAAGTGGAATGATTTTGATAAACTAACTGCGAACGAATCTGAAATATAATCATAATTAATTATATTGGCTTCAGAGATGATTTTTTCGTATGAAAAGTTCACAAATAAACTTTTATCTGGATCGATTGAGGGAAAAAAATCTCCGAGTGCTTTGGTCAACATCAAATCAAAAGTATTTGTTACATCCGATCTTATTAGGTTTGAGTTTATGCTTGTGTCTACATTTTTGTAATCATTAAAACTCAATGCATCCCCTACCGAAATATAAGCCCAGGGAAAAGCAAAATTTAATCTGAAACTCAAATCATAAGTTTCAAAGTCGTTTGTCCCCTCTTTTGCTTCTGAAATGCTATATCCTAAACCTGTTGATGATGAAATTATTTCATTAAACAAATAATCGTGTCCAAGTGAAACTCCATGCCCTTTAGCATTTGTTTCATTTGCAGTTGTATCACTACTATTTCTATTATTTTTAGAATCTGAAAAAGAATAACCATAGCTAAATGAATTTTTTTCTCCTACAGAAAAAAATCCCCCTATTCCTTGCATTAAAGAAAAACTATCTGCATCGTCTTGATAATCAGTTTTGCTTATCATCAAATATGGACTTAAACTTTGGTTACCTAAAGATGTATCCAAAGCAAGAGTTAAACCGTAACTTTCAAAATCATCTGCAGTTTCTTCTCTTTGATCTGAGTTTGTGAAACTAGTATTTATCATTAATGATGAAGTTTCCCCTAAAGATCGAGTTGCTGTTAATCCTAAGCCCTCACTATACGTTTTATCATACTTTGCACTGTTAAATCCAATGACTTCATCAGCACTACTTTGTAATCTTGTTTTTGAAACACTATTAACATTTTGATTGAAAACACCACCAAGGGATACATCTGCATAAAAATTCCATAGCTTAGGAGCTCCCCTTTCTTTAAGTGTAGTTTCAATTTGATTTATTGTTTCAACATCTTCTGGTGTTAAATCCTCACTAGTTTTAATGTCTTCAATTATAGTTAAAGCTTTATTGGGCGAGTCTGCTTGGACTAAAACTGAAAGCAGATATAGTTTTATTTCAACATTATCTGGATAAATCATATTTAATCTTTCCAAGGTTGCGATAGTTTGTTTATAATTTCCAATTTTTCCTTGTTGTTGTGCGTACTTTAAATTTAAATCTAAATCATTTGGTTTTTGTAAAATTTGTAAATAAGTAATATTTTTTTCTGAAGAACCTGGAAGTAAAATTTCTTCTCCATCAACTATGATTTTAGAGGCGCTAGTATCTGCGGCCATTACGGTGCTCATTGTTTCTAGAAATAAGCTAATTAAAAAAAAAGAAAATAAAACTAATGAAATTCCACTTGTTTCTGTTTTTTTTTTAATCATTTTTAGTCCAGATAAGATAAAAAAAATATGGAATGGTTGCAGGAACTATGCCAAACCAAAACCATTCATCCCATCTAAAACTTTTATCAGATCCTAAGTTGCTAAGTCCATTCCACCAAGTTAGGTAACCAATAGCTATTATCCAAACTAAACTAATAGTTGCTGATATTTTTTCTTTTTTAGAAAGATTGATGGGAAATAATTTTTTAGTAGGTTCATTCATTTTTATTAAAATATTTTATCAATTTAAATTACTTGCCCGTCCAAGTTCCGTTAGCAGTCATTGTTAATGTTTTGTCGCCATTGGTTGCTGTCACAATATAGCTTGTCCCATCTTTAGCTATACACATGTCATAACCAGCTTCTTTTGTAATTACATCTCCCCCACCAAACAGTGCGTCTTCAATTTCTATTGAAGTATTACCAGTTGAAGGTGGCACACCAATATCTGGTGAGCAGCTATCGCCTTCACTTCCTGTAAAATATTCACTGTTATCTGAATAATATTCTGTTTGTGCTAAGGATATTTGCTGCATAACATTTTCTGCAGACTTTTGTTTTGTTCCTGAAACATAGCCGTTGTAACTAACAATACCTACTGCTGAAAGAATTCCTATGATTGCTACAACCACTAAAAGCTCAATTAAACTAAAACCTGAGCTTTTAGTGATCATAATTTTTAGATCTTGGTTTTATTCACCAACTTCAATTGTGTTTACAACTGTGTTTGCTGGTTCACCCTCAGCTGTTGCTGCACAATCGTTTTGAAAACAAGTTGTAATTGTTAATTCATCACCATCAGCTTCCAAGTTAACAAAACCCATGTCCACTTTTGCAGCATATGCTATTTCATCGTCTCTTACAGCATCAGAATTTGTGTCATATGGATTTTTAAAATCTGCCAAAGCTAATTTAGCAGCAGCAATCACCATAGCACCAGTTCGACCTGAACATGTAAGGTTATCGCTCATTGCTTTATCCTCACCAATATTACATTTTTGATCCTCTGCAGCTATGTATTTTACAACAGATGCATGATTGGATTTAGCAGATGATTTTTTTGCGCCCGCAGTATAACCGTTATAAGCAACTGTACCAACTGCTGCTAAAATTCCTATAATTGCTACAACCACTAGCAATTCTATTAATGTAAAACCTTTATTATTTTTTTTCATATATAATTTCCTTTAATTAATTTTTACTCTTTTTAATTCAGTCAATAATAACCTCTTAATCTAAGAAAATAGCCGGTCATGCACCCATAATGGGTATATTTTCTTGATTTATGTGGTAAAAAATTGATGTTATCACCTTTTAAAATATGACTTATAAAATTAGCGAAAATGCCAACATCAGTACCGTTTTTCTAGATGGAGAAATAGACATGGATGTAACTGAGAAAGCCAAAGAAATTATTTTCCCTTTAGTTGAAGCGGGCAAAGAAGTTCATATTAATTTAAAAGATGTTTCCTATATGGATTCATCAGGAATTTCTGTTCTTATTGAGAGCCATCAAAAAGCATTAGAAAAAGGTACGAAAGTAATTATAAAAGAAATTAGTAAATCTGTCTTAAAGGTAATCATGATGGCAAAGTTAGAACAGATATTAAATCTAGAGTAATGACATTATCAGAATCAAAAGACTTTGTAGTACATAGTTCCAATCTTAAAGAAGTTAGAATATTTTCAAGAGAGGTTTTTAAAAAAATAAATTTGCCTCAAGAGCAAAAAGATGAATTAGTTTTAGCAATTGCAGAAGCTGCTCAAAATATAGTCAAGCACGCTTATAAAGATGTAGAAGAAACCAATGATAAAATGCAAATTAAAATTTCATTTAAAGATAATCAATTAGAAATAGGATTCTTTGATAAAGGAAAACCTGTCATACCTGAAAATATTCAGCACCGAAAATTAGATGATATCAAGCCCGGAGGGTTAGGTACTTTTTTTATTAAACAAATTATGGATGAGGCTATTTTTAAAAAAAACCAAAAAGGTTGGGTTAACCATCTTGTTTTAACAAAAACAATCTAACCAATTAATGCTCCAACATTAAATATTGGTGCATACATCGCAATCATTAATCCACCAATCATAATTCCCATAAAAACAATCATGATCGGTTCGATTAAAGTAGACATATTATCTACCGCTGTATCAAACTCTTCTTCATAATAATTTGCAACAGAAGTAAACATTTCATCTAAACTTCCTGTTTGCTCACCAACGGAAATAAGTTGACTAAACGTTGGTGGAAATAAAGGTTCTTTTAAAAAAAGTTTTGTAAGTGTATCTCCAGAGAAAACTCCCTTTTTAACATTCTCTAAAGCTAAAGTAACACAATCATTATTACTAACAGATTTAGCAATATCTATACTTTCTAATAAATTTACACCTGCAGCACTTAAATTACCCATGATCAATGAAATTCTTGCTAATAAAGATTTTTTAATCATATCTCCAAAAATTGGTAATTTTAAAATTTTTGCATGCCATTTATATCGAAACGCTGCATTCTTAGATACGGTATATCTAAAGGCAATAATAGTTCCTGAGATAATAAGAAAAGTCATCAATCCACCCGTACCTCTCATAAAATCACTAGCGGCCAAAATACCTGCTGTTGCTCCAGGTAACGCAATTCCCATTCCGTCATACATTTTTGCAAAAACAGGAACGACCTTAATTAACATGAATACCATAACCGTAATTGCTACGGTAAACATCACCATTGGGTACATTAAAGCACCTTTAATTTTTTTCTTAATTCTTTCTTTTTTTTCTAATGACTCAACTAGTTTTAATAAAAACACATCTAATTTACCACTAGCCTCTCCAGCTTTAATTAAATTTACATAAATATTGTCAAAAATTTTTGGATAACTTTCAAAACATTTTGATAAAGTTGTTCCTCCTTCAAGCTTTTTCTTAATTTCTGCAACAATCTCTTTAAGCGAAGGATTTTCAAGTTGACTGGCCAACATATCCAATACTTGAAGAATGGGTAAACCTGCTTTTACCATTGTTGCAAACTGTTTTGAAAAAATTACAATATCTTGAGGTTTAATTTTTTGCTTAAAAAAAGAGGATCCTTCACCTTTTTTCTTAGTTTTTTTATCTTTTTTTTTTTAGATCTTACTAAATTAGTAATAATTAATTTTTGCTCTTTTAATTTGTGAGAAGCTTCATCTTGATTTAAGGCTTCTATTTCTCCTTCTACGTATTTACCTGCTGAAATACCCTTATATGTATAAAATTCCATTAATTATAATTATGAACTTGATAAAACACGTTCAAATTCTCTAAAATTAAGATCTCCAGAAGCAATCATTCTTTTACCCATTTCTTGCATGGTTTGAAAACCTTCTTTAATAGCAATTGCTTTTAACTCAGGTGTTGTTGCTTTTTTTAATATTGCTTCTTTAATAGGTTTTGTAACATTTAATATTTCATAAATTCCCATTCTTCCTTTGTAGCCAGAATTTTTACATTTTGGACAACCTTTGCCTTTAATTGCTTTAACTCTAGAAGCAAGTTCAGGAGTAAAACCAATATCAGTTAACACTTTCGGATTTACATCATCATCTGGCACTCTACAGTCAGTACAAGTTTTTCTTGCTAGTCTTTGAGCTAAAACAAGAGAACACGCAGCACTTATTAAATAATCTGGAGTACCCATATTTTGTAATCTTGTAATTGTACTTGGTGCATCATTAGTGTGCAGAGTACTAAACACTAGGTGTCCTGTAAGAGCTGCCTTTAAACCTATGTCAACCGTTTCCTTATCTCGCATTTCTCCTATTAAAATAATTTCAGGATCTTGACGCAAAAAAGATCTTAAAGCTGTGGAAAAACTATAACCAATATCATCTTTAATTTGAACTTGAGCCACTCCATCTAATTCATACTCAACTGGATCTTCGGCTGTTAAAATATTTAAATGAGGTTTGCTCACTTCTTTTAAAATACTATAAAGTGTAGTTGTTTTACCCGAGCCCGTAGGTCCTGTAACAAGTATTAGACCTTGTGTGCTGTGAATATTTTTTCTTAAAATTTTTAAATCAGTTTCATCAAAATTTAATTGTTCAAGTGTAATATCTCCTGCATCTTTATTTAAAACACGCATTACAATTCTCTCGTTATTTGCAGTTGGTAAAATTGATAAACGTAAATCAACCACCTTTCCTTCTATCTTAAAATTAATTGCTCCATCTTGTGGTAGTCTTCTTTCAGCAATATCCAATTTTCCCATTATTTTAAAACGAGTTACTACAGCTCCATAATTGTCATGTAAAAATTCTGTATAATGGTCTTGTACTGAAAGCATTCCATCTAATCTGTAACGAACTCTTGAATTAAATCGATAAGGTTCAATATGAATATCACTCACTCCTAATTTAATTGCTTCTGCTACAACAGCGGTACTGAATTTTATAACTTCAGATTCATTTTCTAATGCTTCAATATCTTCTTCTGGAGCTTTATCTAGAACTTCTCCAACATCACCTAATTCAGAGTCAAATGTTTTTATTTTTTCTCTATTATCTTTATTTTCTTTCCTAATTGTTGCTGTAGTTACATCCCCACTTTCACTAAGAAGTTTTTCAATAAATTCAGAAATTTGAGATACTTTAGCCGCATGTAATTCTATATTTTTTTTTGTTATGGCTTTTAAATTTCTCATTAAACCAAGTTTAGAACTATCTGGTATTGCAATATGAAGTGTTTTGCCGTCAACTTTAAATGGTGCAACAAAATTCATATTTATATAATTAGAAGGAAGTACAGCTTTGATATCTTCAGTAATATTAACTTTTGATAAGTCTACTACTTCAAGATTTTGTTCCTTAACAAGTACATCTAAAATCTTATCTTCATCTGTAAGTTTAAGTTCAAAGACAGCATCAATTTGAGATTTGTTGCCCTCGCTACTTACCTTTTTAATATTTGGTAAATCTTTACCCGATATAATGTCATGATCGATTAAAACATTAATAAGATTAATCTCACTTTCTCTGCTGATTTTAAGCATTTTATAATATCCTTGGTGCTATAAATATTAACAATTCATCGAGTTTGTCTGATTTACTTTTGCCTTTGAATAGATTTCCTAGAACTGGTAAATTTCCAACACCTGGTGTTTGTGATTTGCTACTAAATACTTTATTCTTCTTAATTCCACCAATAACAACAATATCTCCATCTGCCACTAAAAGCTTTGTTGAAATTTCCATTTTATTTATTGATGGTTCACCAGCATTTGCTCTATTTACAGTGTTATTGTTGACCATAATTTCTAATAGTACGTTACCATCTCCAATAATACTCGGTGTAACTGTTAATTTTAATGCTGCTTCTTTAAATGAAGTATCTGCTCCCTCAGACCCAGTAGCTTGATAAGATATTTCCTCTCCTTGTGTGATTGTTGCAACTTGATTATCTAAAGTAAAAACTTTTGGATTGGATATAGTTTTACCTTTGCCCAACACTTCTAAAGCTGTAATTTCTGCTTTCAATACTGCTGATCCAGTTTGTCTTAAAATACCTATGCCACTTGTTGCACCAACTGCAGCAAAATCTGTTAAAGCATCAGACGCACTTCCTATGGCTGCTGAAGACTGACCAGTTCCTGTTGAGGTAATACTGCTTGCACCTGTGCCACCTATTTTTTTACCCTTTCTTGAATATGCTCCACCTAACCTAGTTCCTAATGCTTGTTCAAAAGATGAGTCTGCCTCTACGATAAATGCTTCAATTAAAACTTGTTTAGTTCTTACATCAATTTCTTTAATAACTTTATCAACTACATCTAAGTCTTTTTCTTTTCCTCTAACGATTATGGATCTTGTAGTCGTTTCTTCTGTTATTTGAATTGGAGAATAAGAAGAGTCTCCCACTGAAGTAAATAGTTCAGTTATAGTTTTTTTAGCTTGTGCAGGACTAATATAATAAAGTCTAAAAATTTCTGAGAGAATTGGCTCAACTGAATCCTCAAGTTCCACTTTTTTCTTAACAGCCGCAGCTCTTGTTGATTTATAAGTTTCTTGTCCAGTTAAAGTTGATGGAGTGTGTACTCTTATAAGATTGCTTGCCACATCAATATCAGCTGCAAAATTCTTCATATCTAACAAAGCATTGAATGCTTTATCCCATGGAACATCAACTAATTCTGCTGAAATAGCTCCCGCAACTTCATCGCCTACTAATATATTAATTTCTCCAATTTTACCCATTAAATTCATGGCTTCATTGTAATCTAAGTTTTTAAAATTAAGAGTTACCGATTGTTTTAAAAGTTTAAACTCGTCAGGTATAAGCAAGTAATTTCGTGTTTTCTGAGATGATATTTTTTTTCTTTTTTCTAATAAATCTATATTCTCAAATTTAGGTTTAGGTCCCATTTCAACTGTTTTATCAATTTCAATTGTTCCAGATTTTTTAATATCCTCTTTTATTAAAGGGGTATTATGTTTAAATGTCTTCGATTTCCCAAGTTGGCCAGAAGCACAGCCAGTTAAACTGAGTACTAAAAAAGAAAACAAAACAAATATTTTTATTAATCTAAAATTCATCAGTTTCCTTTATTTTATTTTTAAAATTAATTGTCATATAGGTACCATCTGCCTTTTGAAATACCGCTTCATTCAGTGTCATATCAACTAACTTTACTCCATCACTTAATTCTTCTTGTAATTGCAGAGTTATAATTTCACCTGAAGCATTAACTAAAGAAACATAACTCTCAATAGAGCCTGAAATAACTCCAACAAGTTTAAAATTATATAAACTCATTTCTTCACGTTCCCCAGTTTGATCTGTTGAAATTATACTTGTTCCACTTCCACTTCCTAAAGAAGAGTTTCCAGCAAAAGGGTCATTTAAAGGTAATGGTTCCTCAGTATTTTTTCCCACATCGTGACTATCGGCTATTACATTGTTTGGAGTAATGCTCATAAAAAGCAACACCAGAAATAAGGTTATAGTTTTAAAAAAAATCATTTGCTAATCCTACAATAGTTAAAGTTCCATCAACTTTTATTGTGCCAGCTGAAGTTCCTTGCACAACTTTTATTGATTCTTCGTCAAAATTAAGCATTTTCTTTGACAGAGATATTTGTCTCTTAAATTTAATATAGCCTAAAAAATTACCTGTAATTTCAAAATCCACAGGAATTTTATAATAAGCTATATTTTTTACACTTTTCTTTTTGGTCGTCTTTTTCTTTTTCTTTTTCTTTTTCTTTTTATCTAAAATATCTGATCTACTAATGGCTTCTGGTTTTTTCTTTTCTATTTTTGAAATAACCAAACCATTTTGTCCTGCAAATTCACTTAGGGTTTGATAAAGCCCTTCAACTTCTGCTCTGGAATGAAATAATGTAGAATATTTTTCATAATCAGGTTCTAGTTTTTTTATCTTACTTTTGTTTGCTTTTATTTTTTTAGTGAATTCGATTATTTCATTTTGTTTAACAATCATATCATCTAGTTTAATTTTTTTTGAATTTACAATTGGATTTAAAATAGAATAATAAATAATTAGAAAAAAAATAATTGCTCCGAAAGCAATTCCACTTTTTATAAGAGTCTTTTCGTCAGTAAAAGTTAAAACTTTTGCTTTTAAATCTTCTATTTTTAAATTATTTAAGTCCATCTTTTTTATCCTTTTTTAATTTTAACGAAAATTTTAAAACCTTTGCTAGCTTGTCCTGTTTTATTGGAACTATTTGGTAGTTGCATTGAAGTTAACGATGCTTGTTGAATTAAATTTTTACTACTTAAATTGCCAATTAATCTTAAAATATCTTGATCACTAGCAGCAACACCTTGAATTATAACTTGGCTTTTCCCATTGTAGACTACAGACTCAAATTTTACTCTATTAGGAACACTCGATGCTATTTGTGCTAAAACTCTATAACTAATTTCTTTATTTGATTTTAAACTTTTACTTAATTTTAAAGTTTTTGTAATTAAACCCAACTCTTTAGTGCTTTTTGTTTTTTCTTTTGTTTTAACAACGTGCATTGAAAGAACATTTTCATAATTATTTAATTTTTTGTTATAAGAATGAATATTCCAAAAAGATAATGTGAAAAGTATTAAATAAATCCCTATTACTCCTCCTACTACCCCTTTAAATGCAAAATTTGAAACAGCTTTTATTTTCTTTTCTTTAATTAAACTTTTTCTATTTGGCAATAGATTGATATTTTTGACTGCAGTTACAAATTTGTAATACCCAAAGACGTCTAATTTTCTAAAAGCAAGCCCAATAACTGTTGATAAATAGGATCGATTTTTTAAAGTAATAGCTTGATTTAATTGTTGTGGAACTTTCAAACCATCTAGTGGATCAAATAACTTAAACCCTACGTTAATTAAATCTTTTCTAAAAATTCCTAAAAAAATATCTACGTTTGGTAGATCTGAAACTACTTTTATATTTCTAATTCTTTTTTCATATTTTGTTTCAAAGTCTTGTATCGCTTGTTTTACTTGTGTAATAAACCTTCTACTTAAAGCTTCTCTTTCTTCATGATTTTCTGACTCTAGTAAAACTTTTCTATCCTGACCTCTTAAAAAAATATCAGTTATAATTGGGTTATTATTATATAAAATCATTACATAATTTTCATCTAAACCAAATTCTAATACAGCTGTTAAATTAGCATCTTCTGTACTTCTAGAAATTTGATTAATTTGATCGACTGCTGATTTTAATGCAAAACATTTAACATCAATAATTACTGGATTAAGACCACTATTTTTAATTATGGATGTATAATTATTTATGTCAGACAATTTTGATGCAACAAATAAAATATCCATCGTATTTTCTTTTTGATTTCTATTTATTACTTGATGAAAAATAGAATAATCATCTAGGTTGTCAGTTAGTTGAACCAAGTTTTCCCAAAGTGAATTAGTATCAATTGCTTTTGCTAATTCTTCTTCAGTCATTAATGGAGCTGTTACTACACGGATAATCGCACTCGTTACTGGAATTGCAATTGCAGCATTTGTTGTTACAATTTTTGCTTTTTGTAAAGCTATCGTTAATTCATTACTTACATGATCAGCATTTTCTAAAACAGAAGTTTCATCAGGTAAAACAATAGGATGTATAAAAAATTTATCAAGAACCCACTGATTTTCTTTATTGGTTGAAATTTGAGCTAACCTTATTTCTGTATTGTTAAGTTCTATGCCTAAAATTTCTTCGCCTTGTGCAGACTTTTTTCCAAGTCGTGCTTTAAAAAAACTTTCAACCTTTCCTACAAAATTATTTTTTCCTAGTGCAGAAATTTTTTTCGTTAAATCTTTTTTTTCAAAACTTATTTTTTTTAATCTAATACTTTTAAATTTTTCAAGAATACTTAAATTTATTTTTGACTCTGAAACTTCTTTATTCTCAACTAGAGCAGTAACATTTTGTGAAGCTGTTACAGGTTTTGTTTGTTCTGATAATACAGATGGTTGTTCATTTATTTCCTCTATTGTTTCTTGATGAACCCGTTCTTCCTTTTTGCTTTCTGCATGAATATCATCAAACCATTTTTCCAATATTGGTATAGCCCCTTCAAGGTTAGGTGTTCCTGATGAAGAAATTTTTTGTTTTCCATCAACATAAAGTCTGCCAACAAAGTTTTTTGATTTTAGTTCACCTTTATATTTATCTTGCCTGATATATATGTGTAACCTGCCATCTTTTTTGTGAATTACCTCGTGGTCGTTACTTTCTTCAATTTTGGGTTGTGTTTCCTCTTGGTTTTCAGCTAACGTCGCAGATGGATTAACATCAACAGAACTAGATTCACCCTGTGATTGATTCTCATCAGTCTTGGTGTTTTCACTAATCTTTTCGTTATTATTGATAATGTCTTTATTGTCTTCGTCCATAATTATTATATTAAAATTTTTTCTCTAACACCAAACTTACGAATCTCTAACACAAAATAGTAATGTAATCATAAGTTGTGGACCTAAAGTGGGTGGCGCATCAAAATTTCAAAAAAATTGAAAAAATTAATCCTTTTTAAAATTTTAATAATTAAATTGAATCGCAGGTGATGAAAATAAAATGTTTAATTTATTGAAATCAAAAATGGTAAAATTATCAATTTAAAATTGAGAGTATAAAAAATAAGAGGAAATATTTAATTTTATTATAAATTCGCAATTTTTCCTTAAATAAGGAAATTTTTTTGTGTTAGAGTAATTTTAACATTGTGTTAGAGCAATTTGATATTGTGTTAGAGTAATTCAACTAAATAAATTTTATTTTAAATTAAAAAAATCAAGAAAATTGATTTCTTTCCTTTTTATTTAGAATTATAACTTTTGTGTTAGAGATATTAGATTTGTGTTAGAGTTTATTTTTTAATTTTTAAATATCTACAATTTTTGAAATTTTTATTTATAAAAAAAAAGTATCCTTATTTGCTCTAAATATGATCTATTTGTATTTTAAGAAAATTTGCTTTTTAAGAGGTTTTTTTTCTATTTTTGGTCTCTTTCTACAAAAAGCATCAAAATAAAGCCTAAAATAAAGAAAATGCTGATAGATAAGAGCCCTATTCTTTGAGAATAGAAGAAAGTCATAGTTCCAACTAATAAAGGTCCTGCAAATGCTGTAATTCGACCTGAAAAGCTAAATAATCCAAAGCCACTTCCTTGATCGTCAGCTTTTAATAATCCTGTCATCATAACACGACTTGCACTTTGAATTGATCCTATAAAAAGAGATATAACCATAACATTGATAAAGAATTGTGTTTTAGTTTGCGCAATAATTGAAGAGTAAAAAACACATAACGTTAATGCAAAAATACAAGTTAAAATAATAGTTTTTGATGAAATTTTATCATTTAAATACCCACCCAGTAAAACTCCTACGAATGCAACCAAGTTTGCAAAAATAGCTAATTTTAATAACTCTCCTGAAGTAAAACCAAAAACACCAGAAGCATAAACACCTCCTCCTGCAATTAAAACAATCAGAGCATCTGAATAGATCATTCTAGCTAAAAGAAACTTTCCAGTACTTGTAAATTTATTTTTCCATATCAATGCAATAAGTTTCTTAAAAATGGGAGTTGGATCGCTATTTTCTTTGTATTCAATATGATTTTTAAAGTAATTTATCATGGGATAAGAAAAAATTAAAAACCAAATCGCAGCAATAACAGGAATAAATCTTATATTTTCAAATTTACTTTTATCTAAACCAAAAGGAATAGTGTCAGGTAACACAAAAACATATAATGAAAATAATAATATTGGAACACATCCAATATATCCTAAAGCAAATGCAAAGCCCGATGTTCTTCCAATATTTTTTTCATTTGAACAGCTTTTTAATAGTGAATTATAGAAAATTACAGCTGCTTCATAGAAATAATTTGATAGTAAAAAAATAATTAATGCATACCATATATAATCTACTGATGGTTTAGCAAACCAAAACAAGCTTGTGAATAAAACACAAAAGATAGTAAAGGTGTGTAATAAATTAATTTTACCTTTAGGTTCTTTGTCAGCTAAGTTTCCAAGTAAAGGACCCGTTATCGCAACTAGTATTCCACAAAGTCCAGCTGTCCACTGCCAGTACGCTGCACCAAGTTGTGGATTGCCTACAATTTGATTTGCAAAATATGCTGATGTGATAAATGTTACAACTATAATAGTATAAGCTGAATTAGCTAAGTCATAAAGTGCATAAAACAATTTACCCACTATTTTTTATCCATTTGCAATAATCTCTCGAGTGTTCCATTTCTATTCCATCTTTTAACTAAGGTGCTCGTATCTATTGTGGTTTTTGAAACAAATTCTTTATAAATTGTTTTATAAGCAGGCCCAAGTATAATTCCACTAACATCATCAACTTTTACTATTTCTTTTTGCTCTAGCTGTAATACTTTTCTACGAACAGTTTCTCTTGGTAACTGTAGTACTTCTGCAATACTAGCAAATGCTAATTTATTAATTTTGCTTAAATTAGACATAGACATTAGATCAAAATTTTTTTGAATTTCAGTAAATTTTTTAATTCCATCTTTGTTCAGGTGATAAAGTGAATGACTAACAACAACTTGAAGAATAATAAAAGTTTCAAAATCAATTTTTAAATTTTCTCTTATTCTTGAATAGTAGGCTAATAAAAACATTAGCCAGTCATATAATCCTTTTGAAAAAGCTGGTGCATTAACTCCTTCAATATCTCTTTTTTCCTCGGAAGAAATAGTCTTAATGTTTTCGTTTGTTTCTTTATCTATTGTCATGATAATGTGCCTATAATGGGTTTACATAGCGCCTAAATTGGGTTTGTGTCAATGTATACTTTTGTCTTGTAAGTTTTATCAAGAAAAAATTACTATTATGAATACAATTTTTGTCTTTTTAATATATTAAATTGTGCTCAAAAGATTAAACGAATACCAACGTAGTCAATTGTGTTTTAAAATTTAGACAATGAAATTGTAATTTACATTTTATTAGGATATTTTTATGCATCTATGGAAATTATTATTAACTCACCGAATTTTTATTTACATCTTCAAGACATGGCATTATTCATACAATACTCTATAGATGGATTTTTACATTTTGCTTCACAAATAAAAATTTAATTTGTGTATTATCTAGCATTATTTTTTTTTGGCATTATTTGTGGAAGTTTTGCTAATGTTTGTATTTATCGTTTACCTAAAAATAAAAGTATAGTTACAGGGCGATCCTCTTGTCCTAACTGTAAAAAAAAAATTATTTGGTATGATAATATTCCCCTACTATCTTTTATATTATTAAAGAGTAAATGCAGATTTTGTAAAAAAATAATTAATTCACAATATTTTATAGTTGAATTAATCACTGCTATTAGTTTTGTATCAATCTATTATTTTTTTGGACTAACCCTTGCTGCTTTATTATTATCAATATTAAGTGTTTTTTTCATTATTATTTTTTTTATAGATTTAAAACATTTTATAATTCCAAATGAATTAACTTTTCCTTTAATGATCATGGGATTTTTTAAATCTTTTGATCCAAATTTAAATCAAACAATTTTTCCAAATTATATCAATTCTTTAGTTGGGGGTGTCTTTGGTTATTTAATAATTTGGTTGATCATTTTTTTTTATAAAAAAGTTAGAAAAAAAGAGGGTATGGGTCTTGGTGATGCTAAATTATTAGCAGTAGTAGGTTTTTGGTTTGGCTGGTTTAGTATTCCTTTTACAATTTTTATGTCTTCTGTTGTTGCTCTAATATTTGTTTTGCCATCACTAATTAATAAATCAAGAAAGATGTCTTCTCAAATTCCTTTTGGACCTTATATTATTATTGCAGCTATTTTTTACGTGTCCTTCTCCAACCAAATTAAAAGTTTTTTATTATAAAAAAAATTTTATTAGTAGTTTTCTCTCCAAGATCTTCTGTAAGTAGTAACTTCTCCTGCATTAGTAGAGAGAATAAATAATGTATCTTCTTGTTCAGCAGGTCCTGCTACGTTACCATAAAGTGTGTCTGCAAATATTGTTAATTCAGACAATATTCCTCTTCTAACAAATAAACAATCCTCACCTGCTATTACCGCACCTAGTTCAGATGAATTGTTAGTTCCACATTCATCATCAGCTGAACAAATAAACGCTTTACCTATATTACATTTATTTCCTTCAGGTGGTTCGTAAATTGGATAAAATACATTCCCTTTATAAACTGTAGGCGGTGCTGATACTTTTCTAAATCTTTTTGGCTCATTTGGATCCAATTTAATAACCCAAGCTTGTTCATTAGGTCCAGGAAGACAAAGCACTCCAGTAGCATCAGTAGTATTAACGCAAACGTTTGTATCATCAATATCGTTAGCTGCATCTGCACCTTTCTTAGCTTCTTCCTCAAAGTTACCCTCCAATTGTCCAGGAATATTAACTCCATTTAAGTGCTTAAAGTATGGAAAATCCTCATCTTTTACACCATATAAAATGTTGTCCATCCCATTACTCCTGTCACCAATTCTTTGAAAATCACCAGTTCCACCAAAGAGCCAAAAATTATTTGTATCTCTTCCAATTGTGGCATCCATTGATTTATAGCTATATCGACCATTTTCAACTGTTGCATTTAATTTGAATAATGTTGTTTGATCATAAAGTTCAGCATTATTAATTGTTTGGTTTGTTAAGTTAATTTTTGTAATTTTTCCTTCAAGATCATTAAAATAAACCATAGCTCCTCTCCAAGGAACACCTCGTGTTAAATCTGGTGTAATAACAACAGGGGTTGTTGGAAGTGCATTTGCTATATCACTAGTATCAGTGTCAATGATATTAATTGCTCCTTGATTAATCGCTGCACCAAAAATACTACCTGGATTTTCAAGATCTTCTAAATTTACAAGGAATACATTTGATCCTGAGCATACAAAAGTATTTCCCATGCCCCCTCCCATTACTGCCACATATTTATCATCATTAATATTTGCATCACCTTTTTGTGCAGGGATTCTAAATATTCTTGGTGTTGACCAAGTTTCTCCTAGTTGGCTATAGTCATATCCAACTGGGTCTGTACCAACTGATGAACATGAAGTTTGTAAAACAATTTGATTAGTTGATGCATCGCCTGTACCTACGTTGAAAGTTTTTTCAGCTCCAAAATCAACTTTCAGAAAACCATCAACCATACTAGCGCTTGCAAAATTTATTTTAACTTTATCTCCATTTATTATTTCAGTAACTACAAGATCATCTTGACTAACATTACCAGCACCATCTGAGGGAACCTCTATATCAAATATGAATGTTGAACCTGTAAAACAAGCTGCTGTTCCGTTAACTCTAAATGAACCAGAAGCTATAGCATTTGTTTGGCAAGCAGCGATGGCATCTTGTTGAGTGCAGCTATTGTCATCTTCACAAGTGTCTGAGTCAGCAGCATCTGCTGTATTTTGGTTTTCAGATGCTATTTTAGCTTCTTCTGAATTATCTATATTTATAGTTGCTTGAGTATATTGATATTCTGTAATCTGACCCGTGTTATCAGCTACTAAAACTTTACTATTTACATGATCATTAAAAACTGAATACATATGCAGAGGTCCTTGACCACCATTGATAATGGGATTAGTAACATCTAATACAGAAAAACCGGCTCCTCCTCTCCCATAGGGAATCATTAATATAGTACGCCAGCTTTTACCTTCTTCATAAGCTCCATCTGCATTTAGTCCTTGTATATACATGTCATGAACAACTGGTGAACCATCAACACCAAAAATTGGATTGGTTCCACCTGGATCCCCTGCAAATTTTCCATCATAAGCTTTATTTATTATCGTTGGTAGTTTTGATGCAATAAAGGGAGGTATAAAACCCCACTCTTCTTCTCCCGTAATTGAATTAAATGCATGTAGCATTCCATCATTTGCTCCCGCATAAATAACGTTTTGTCTAGATTGATTTGCACTAACAAAAGATTGGTAATTGTTTTTAGCTCTCCAATAAGCCTCTTGATTGACATCTGTAAAATTTGAATTTGCATCTGGAGGTCCAACTTCTACCAGTTGTGAATTATAAACATCGCCCAATAAATGCGCTCTTTTTTCAATTATATTGCAGTCTCCATCATAATCAAAATAATCTATACCTCGAACAAAGTTAATTAATCCCTTAATATCATCATTTATTCCATCTTCTACATCATCAGCACTTGAACAATTGGATGTGGTATTATGATAATCTAAAATTGAATTTCCAGTTAAATCAAAAAGACTTTCTATATCTGATAAATATTTGTCATCTGTTGTCCAATTATTCCAATTTCCTATATATGAGTTGTCTGGCAGAGTAGTCCAAATGTTTCTCTCGTTACTCCTATTTTTTAATTTTTCTGCTGCATTCCAATTTTCCTCACTTGATTCTGTATTTAAAGATCCATCACCTTTAACACTTTGTCTACTGATAGTTCCTCGCCATTCTCCATACTGAATATATTCAAACTGTGCTTGGTATAAAGAGCCCCCTTCTTGAATGGTTGCGGTAATTGATGGAGCGGTAAAAGATAATTTTTCAGCTATAATTTGTTGTATTTTACTTGCTAGCTCTGTCTTTAACATTTGAGGAGTGTCTGCATCTATTCTTGCTTGACAATCTGGTGAGCCTGCATCGTCACATGAACCAGCAAGTGCCATTGCATCAAATTTTCTAAGTCCTGAAGCATTAAGTCCACCACCATAAGCAACTACTAGAGTTTTTACACCCAAATTTTGTCTCAATGATCGAATTTTTTCTACTGCTTGTTCACCATGTGTCCATTCACCATCACCAATAACAATTACATAACTTATTTGGCAGTCAGCTTCTTCAGCTTCACTACCTTCTAAATTTAATGCATCTTTGTGTTGCTCAAAATATTCATCAGCTAGTTGTGCAAAAGCATTAGCATCTGTTCCCCATTGTAAAGATGTAGCATCAAGTGCCTCAGGTATTTGTGCAGCACCCTCTTTGCTAATTCCTACAGATATACCTGAGTCACTGTTAAAAAGTTGAGATCTTCCTTCTGGATGCTCTCCAATCCAGCCTCTATAATAATCACAACCATCAACGACATGGCAGTAATATCCTTTACCTACTGTATTTATATTACCTTTTCCTTCACCTAATACCCCGGCATTCCAAAACCCATAACCAAAATTAGCTCCTGCAGTTAACGAAGAGTCGGATGCAACTGCTTTGATAGCTCTCTTAGCTCCTTCAAATCTAGTCTCTTTTTTTCCACCATATTCAGCCTGCCATGAAGTATCAATATTGGCTACTGTAAATTTGTTTTCATCAAATTCTTGAATCGTTGCTTTATTATCTGACACCCACACTTTTGTAGAAGTAACAAACAAAGCTTTTGGACCCTTCAAATTAACTTCGGCTGCACTAAGTGCACCAGCGCTGGCGGTATTTTCAGCTTCACTATCTCTTCCTGCAAGTGTGACTGAGGTTAATGTGCTATCTCCTGTAAGACTTACTTTTTGAACTACATCTTTATTAGAACTTGCAACATACATTATAGAATCGCTATCTGGAGAAACCTGAATTGCCTCAGCTTTTCGATGAGAAGTGTTTGAACTGCCTTGTCTATAATATCTATCATGGTCTTCATCACTAGGACAATAATTGTCTCCAGTTTTAGTTAGTGCATATCCATAGATGTGTCCTTGGAAGGTATAATATATAAAGCCTCCACTATTATCGACCGTAAGGTCAAATCCTTTTTCAATGACATTACCCAAAGTTCCACCATAATCACTTCCACAAGTTGAAGTGTTACCTGTCGTTAAATTTTTAGTATAAAAACGTTTTCGCATGCCATTTTGAAACACTTTTCCAGATGCAAATAAATGATCTTCACCACCAATAGTTCTTACTTCCATCGCCAAAGGTCTAAAATTTCCAAGCTCAGCATTAGTAATAACTTCAATACATTCTCCAGATGTATTAATTCCTACAATTTTTGGATTACTGCCTTGGTCAGTACCATAAATCACATCCCCTGATACACCCAAAACACTAGTTGCAAGACTTAAGTGCCGTATAGAACCAACTATAGAATTATTAGTTCCATCTAAAGTACATGTATCCCCTGCAGAACCTCTAAAATTTCTGTTACCTAATGGATTGGCAGTTGTAGGTGCAAAAGATGGATCAACGGTATTGTCAGCTGTTAAAATTTTTATAAAGCCTAAATTTCCTTCACCTACAATTAGGTTACCTGCTGAATCTTCTACTATATCATTTGGATTATCAATTCCACTACCCGAACTAAGTTTTCTATTCATGCTAGCAGAGCTATCTAAAAGTATTAATATGTTAGCTGGAACATCTCCTGCACCCGAGCCTGGAGGCAAAGGTTTAGAGATAGCATTTTGATTTAATACAACAAGTATAATAAACAGATTGCTAATTATAATTTTTAAAAACTTATACATTTTTTTATCATTCCTTTTTACTCAATAATTAAATAATCTTTATATTCTGCATTTGATATTTGTAATTCTTCAATTAAAAATTTTTTTCTGTAGTACCACTTACCGTATATGATTTCTTTGCCACCAATTTTCCACGCTTTATAACCTGTCCAGTCTGGTCTACTGCTATTTTCAATTTTACCATAATTGCTGATCACATAATTATAAAGTAACTGTTTTTTACTTTCCTCATTATCCGTTCCATTTAATACTCCAACTATAATTCCAGCAATTTTATCATTTACAATAAACGCTTGAATAAAAGAATTACCTAGATTTGAATTAGGACAAAAACGATCAATCTCTGCTGAAACAGTTGTGACATCATTTGGTTCCTCTGTATTTTCTTCATCTGTCTCGATGGGTCCAAAATACTTTTCAATTTGAGATTTGTTGCCACCAATGTTAATAGAAAGAAAATCACATGCAAAACTAGCTTTGTTTAAAACTAAAAGAAATACCAAGGAAATGGATGTTATCTTTAATATCTGCATAATTTTTTTTAAAATTTTATTCATATTTTAATTTGGCATAACCATTACTGTTTCTAACGGAATAATAATTTCTTCCTCACCATCATAATCATCAAGTTCAGTACCTTGGGCAACCATAATACCACAGGCATATATCTTATAAGCTGTTCCTAATGATTGAGAATTATTAGATGTTTTTTTAATACTTGAACCAGTTCCAAGATAAGGCGCACTTCCAATATTAACTGAAAAAAATTCATACCTAAATCTTTTTAAATATTCTTTTTCTTTTGTAAGCTTTTCCATAACTTTGACATCACCTGTGGTAAGGGGATCTACTTCCCCAGGAGTTCCAAAAATAGGCTCAATCAGCTTTCCAAAATTTTGATTTACAACATGATGGGTTACTTGAAAATCTGCTCTTTTAATATTTCTAAAGCTTTTAAAGCAATTTGTGTCTATGGCATTTATTTGATTTCTTGGTAAAGATCTGTCATTTGTATGTCTAACATCCCCTCCCTCATCTGCTGTTAAAGAGTTTAAATATAAAGCATGAGCATCTGTTTCATCTTTTGTAGCTTCTTCTCCTGGTCCAGATATATCTGTTTTTTGTGTCCATGGTCCCAAAAATTGATTAATTATTTTTTTTTCTCCTTCTAAAAGGCCTGTTTCTGCTACATAAAATGCTTGCTGGTATTGATCACTAGTATTGTTACTTTGATGATCTCCTGAAGAAATAACTATTAAAGCTCCACCCATAAGTGACATCACAAGCAAAAGTATAAGTGACAGAACTAGAGCAAATCCTTTTTCATTTTTATTCATCATTTTTATCCTTAACTACCAATATTTCTTGTATTCACAGTGACGACAACCGAGTCTCTTAAATACCTATCCAAAAATTTACGCGTTCTTTCTCCAAGTCCTTTTACAAGTCTTGGATTGTCATCTTTTGCATTAAATCTATAAAACTCATTTTTTGATCTAAAAGTTAATCTTATGTCTACAGCTTTAATATTATAAAGATCCACTCTACTACTAGTGTCTGGTCTTGGAGGAGGATTGATAGTTCTTCCTTGCTGATCAAAAACTATAAACTCCATATCCACTAAGTGATCTCTAATTAATTCACCAGAGAAACATTCAGCACAACTACTGGACCAGTTACCTGTTACACTTTCACTAGACTGTATCCAACTTTGTTTTGATTTATAAACAGCATAATATTCATTATCCCCACTTGGTTTAGCGTAGTACGTAACTCTGTATCGTTTGTAAGGTTGTGTATCATTTTGATTAAAGTCCCCATAGACAATATGAATTTTATCACAACATAAATCTGCTTCTTCGTTTTTAGATATAGCTGTGTCTGTTTCTGTTGCATCTCCTAATTCATCTTTTATTACTATAATTGGATCATGACTTATTTTTATATCACTACTACCCGAAATATATTCAAGGTTATCTTGTTTTGATATATCATCAGTGTTTACACCATAATGATATTTAAAGCCTGCCAACCTAATATCTCTAATCAACATTGCAATAATATCTCTTCCAGAACGACTAATTTTTGCACGGTCTGTGACTTGAGTATAACTACTATTTACAATGCTGTAAGTTGTATACATCGCTCCCATCATAATAGCTGAGATAACCACTCCAATCATAATTTCTATTAGAGTTATTCCAGCAATATCTTTTAATTTATTTTTTTTAATCATTATTTAAGTGTGTAATCAGCAGTGAAATATAAAAATCTTCTTTTCTTTCCATCGTTCATATTAACTTGCACTCTTCCTATAAACATCTCATCATAAACTTCAGCATGAATATCTGACTCGTCTTCCTCATATGATGAGGTATAGTCACATCCTGTTTTACATATTTGAAAAATTTTTACATCTTTAATATCTTTTTCACTTTTACATTTAAGGTATCTGTCAGTTTTAAAAATGCTATTCCATTTTTCTTTTTTATTTTCCCCAGCATCTTCTACAACTGTTTCATAAATTGGTTTTATTGATTCAATAGTATTTATTTTAGGACCACATCCTTCGATCCGTTCAAAACTAGTATCTGTTATTTTGTGAGCTATAATATCTTCTGCTATCATGCTTACTAAATAATTTGCCTTGGTTCTTTCGCTAGAACTATCAATAGATTGAACCGAAAAGTTCACCATTTGAAAAATAGCAACAAATCCTATTCCTATAATTGCGGTGGAGATTAAAGACTCTAAAATAGTGATTCCTGATTGTTTTTTTCTTTTATTTGAAAATTTAATCATTTTATTTATTGTAAAATCCATTCTGATTTAGATTTGCTCCATTTTTCTAGAGTAATATTGCCAAATCTAGACCAATTTAATGCAAATAAATTATCGTGATCTAGATCGTTTGGATCTCCATTATCTTTAACATCACATTTTATTTCTTTACCTTCACAAATATAAAACGCTCCCGATGAATCAAACTTCTCAGCAGTACTATACCAAGACCCATCTTTAGAAAAACAAACGGTTCCTGACTTGGCTTCAAAATTTACCGCTATATCATCAAATTTTAACTCGGCCACTTCTAATTTATTATTAGGTATCATTTCTACTACTACTTCTTCGGTTTCTGGATCTATTGTTTCAATTATTTTGGAGGATCCTTCATCATCCCAATCCTGAACAAGAGCACATCTTGAAGTTTGGTCTTTATTCCAATCATCCTCACTATCATTAATTTTTTGTGCAAGGTTACTCAATTTCATTCCCTTCGAGATAACTTTTACCTCGCCTGTTGTTGCTTTTACTTCTACTTGGACAAATCCATACAATCCTCTTTGAACTTGAGAATTAATATTTGTGAATAAACTTTTTATTTTTACAGCGGCTCCCCTTACTTCTCTTGCTTTTTTCCAAGACGAAAAATTTGGATAAGCTGCTGCTGAAATTACTGATATAATTGCAATCACAACCAAAAGCTCTATGAGGTTAAAACCTTTAATGTTCTTTTCCTGCACTTGGATCAATTTTCCCATTATTAACAAGTTCTTCTAAAGATTTTTGCATTGTAATCATACCATCACGAACTGAAGTTTGCATGATACTTGGGATTTGGTGAATTTTAGCCTCACGTATTAAGTTTTGGATTGGAGCTGTACACTTCATAACTTCAAAAGCAGCAACTCGGCCTTGACCATCTTTTGTTTTTAATAATCTTTGAGTTACTACCATTTTTAATGAAGTAGAAATTTGCGCACGAATTTGTGCTTGTTGTTCTGGAGGAAATACATCAATAATTCTATTAATAGTATTGGGTGCTCCACTAGTGTGCAATGTTCCAAAAACTAAATGACCTGTTTCTGCAGCAGTTAAGGCTAGACCAACTGTTTCAAGATCTCGCATCTCACCAACTAAAATAACATCTGGATCTTCACGCAAAGCTGCTTTTAAAGCACTTGCAAATGATTGTGTTTGTTTTCCAACTTCACGCTGTGAAACAATACTTTTTGCATCTTTGTGCACAAACTCTACTGGGTCTTCAACTGTAATAATATGTGCTGTTCTTGTTTTATTAATTTCATTTATAATTGCTGCAAGCGTAGTTGATTTTCCAGACCCTGTTGGTCCAGTGACTAGAACTAATCCTTTATGCATATCAATAATATCATAAAGAACATCTGGTAAATCAAATTGTGACATTTCAGGAATTACACTTTCTACTCTTCTAAGAACTGCAGCGGGTCCATTAATTGTTTTATAAAAGTTAGCTCTAAATCTTAATCCACTTAACATTACAGCAGAATCTAATTCATGGGTTTCTTGGAATTTTTTTGTTTCTGTTTCATTACAATTTGTCGACATAAGATCTTGAAGATCTTGTGCTTTTACAACAATATCTTTAACCGTAACTACTTCACCTGTTTGTCTGTAAGCTAACGGTGAGCCACTTCGGATATGAAAATCTGAGATTTTTTTATTGTTTTTTGCTAATTCTTCTAATTTTTCAAACATCAATATTTTTTACACAATAAACAAGAGTATTACCATTAGAGGTCACCCAATTTGGGCTTGCTAATACTAAAAAAAAAATTCAGGGATGTACTAATGCATTTTCATGCTCAAAATTTTGAAAAAACTTAAGTCCACAAAAATGTTAAATTTTTTTTTTTTAAGAAAAAATAAAGAACTAATTATAAAAAGTGTTCTTAAACCTAAAGTATTTTTAATTTTATTTAGTTTATTTTTTTCATCACTAGCCCTTGCTGCAGCTTTAACAGTAACTTGGGTAGATGGTCGTATTCCATCTGGAAACGCAAACTGTACAAGTTCTCAAACTAGCGCTTCTCTTAATAATGACAGAACGACGGATCCTCATGATGTTCAATTTAGTGATGATGGTCTTCAAGTATTTACAGCAAATCTTAGTATGCAACATTCTCTTAACTTATCTATGAATACTTTAAGCACACCTTTTGATCTGACCTCAATTAAAACTGATAATGGCAGTAATGATTGTGATGATCTAGATGGTTTTGCACCTTCGGTTACAGCTAGTGGAGCAATGAATGTAGTATTAGAAAATATACAGATTGTATCAAGTGGTGGAAAATTTTTTATATTGGATAAAAATGGAGAGTTAGGTAGGTTTGATTTATCTACAACAAATGATTTTTCAACGGCAACTTATGTTGGAAAACTTTCCTTTTCAAATGAAAAAGATTCTTTTGCGCTAAATAGAGATGGAACAAAAGTTTTTACATTGAATTCTACAAATAACGCTCCAGTAGTTACCACTTGGTCTTTGCCTGGTCCTTACGATGTTTCTTCAAAGACAAAAATAAGTGAATTAGATTTAACATCAATGGGTCTTGAGTTAACAGCAGGTCCAAATGATGTAGGACGTGATATTGAATTTAATGATACTGGGAGTGCTATGTTTATTTTAATGTCAAATGATGCTGCACCTAGAGATAAAAGTTATATTCATTATTTTAGATTAGGAAAAGATTATGATATATCAACAGCAAAATTTGCCGGAAAATGGAATGTTGGTGATTTTGGTAACACATCCACAGGCTATGGAATGCCAAGAGGATTTTCTTTTTCAAGCGATGGAATGCATATGTATATCGTTCAAATTCAAACTGGGGGTGGGGTAGATCAGATAAATCAATATAATTTAGAGTGTCCTTATGGTTTAGTGGCCTGTGTATTTGATGCAAGCGCCTCTGTTGCTTCTCAAGTTGAATTGTCTAATCAAAATATAAGTTTAAATGTTTCAACTATTTTTAAAAGATTTGAATGGATAAAAAGAAATAGAAAGAATGAGAATTTATCTAGTCACAATATTAATATAAACTACCCTAATCCTTTATTAAAATCTTTAGTAAGTAAGTTTGAACCCTCATTAAAAAATAATTTAGTATCACTTGTAAGCAATACTTTAAATAAAGAGGAAAAGAAGAAATCTAAATGGTCATCATGGAGTATAGTGGATGTATCAATAGGAGATTTTGAGCAAACACTTTTAGATAAAGCAAAAGGTATTAAAACAAAAGGTATAACATTTGGTTCAGATAGAAAAATTGGAGATAATAAGTTTTTTGGCTTGGCAGTAAGGTATGCTGATAGTGCATCAAATATTAGAAATTCTGTTCGAAATGTTGATCTAAAGTCTTTGACATTGAATATTTATGGTACTACTCCAACAATCAACAACCAGTATATAAATACAGTTTTGGGCCTAAGTGCCTTAAGATTTGACAATAAATACTCAGGAGACAAATCAGGTAATCGAAATGGAAAACAAGCATTTGCATCCATTAATTACAGAACTAAAAATGCATATAGTAAGCTTAATATTACTCCTACAGGAAAACTTACTTATGGAGTGACGCAATTATCTGAATTTACAGATTTTATAAGTCAAACCAAGGGTCGTCAAACCATAGGTCCGTCGAATCAAGATGTTCATTTTCATGAAGATACATTTGTAAGTGGTGAATTTGCTGGTGGTCTTTTATTTGAAATGGAAAAATATGAGGAAGACGGGAAGACTTTTCAACCAATGGGAGGGATTGAAATTATTTATGATCTAAGTGATGATATTACCTATAAATATCAGAATGTAGGTTCAACTAGTGTAAATAAAGAAATAATTAGCAAATATTCAAAAAAAAAATTAAAGACCAACATTGGTTTTGAGCAAATAGCTGAAAATGGTTTAACTATATTTTTTGATTATCAAAGGATAATTAATTTAAATGATAAAAGATGTGTTAATACAGGAACAGATTGTGATCGAACTTTTATTAATGAGAATCTTATAATTAAAATTAGCAATTCAAAAGAGGAGGATACACAGTTTGCTTTTGATTTTGATCCTTTATCAAATAATTCTGCAAAATTAAGTTACGTAAAAGACATCAATAATTTTAATCTCAAATTAAACTCTAATATGAATTTATTTACTAAAATTTCTGACTATGGAGCAAATATAGAAGTTTCAAATAAATTTTAGCCAATTTAATAATGATATAAATAAAATCTTAATTTTGCTTAGATATTAGTAAGAGTTTAAAACCTCATCAAAATCATCGTAGTTGTTACATTATTAACACCCACTTTGGGTGCTAATAACAATAGGAAAGCTAATAAATAAAAATTTATCAGGTATTTTTTATTATGAAATTTTTTTTAAAAAAATTAATCAAATATTCTTTTATTTTTTTTATAACAATGACTTTATTGTTATCAAAAGTTTTAGCAGAACCTACATTAATTGCTGATTTTGATATCAGCAGCGATGAAGGAAGCGCTACTGGGATAACGTTTAAACCTGATGGTACCAAAATGTATATTACAGGAATTGGTGCTGATAAAATATTACAATATAATCTAACAACAGCTTTTGATATTACTTCAGCAACTTTAGAAAAGTCAGTACTTATCCAAAGCGAAGAGAGTAAACCACAAGATGTAAAATTTAATTCAGATGGAACTGTAATTTTTATTTTAGGAACTAATAATGATGGGATTGATAGATGGTCTTTAAGTACACCCTATGATATTGGATCGATCACTGTAGATGATACCCTTTTTACTTCTATTGGTGGTGATCCAAGAGGATTTGCTTTTAATAATGATGGAACAAAAATGTTTGTTTTGAATCAGACAAATACGCGGGTAGAAGAATATAATCTTTCAACACCATATAACCCTGATACTAAAACTTTAACCAACACACTTACTAATGAATTAACTAGAAATTTTCATCAAGGACTAGGTTTCAATGCTGATGGATCAAAAATGTTTGTAGTAAAAGCAAAAGGTGGTGGTGGTAGTTCTAACGCTGATAATAAAATTGATGAATACGCTTTATCTACTGCTTTCGATATATCAACCGCAACATTAACTGGTACATTCTCACCAACTCATTCCAATTCTGGACTGCTAAGTGGCATGGCTTTCGATATTTCTGGAACAAAAATGTATCACTTAAATTGGGGTACAAATAAAGAAGTTCAAGAGTATAGCTTAACTTGTCCTTTTAAAGTCACTAGTTCATCAACATGTGATACGCCCCTAAAAAATAAAGATGTAAGGGGTATAATAGATGCACAAATTAATACTGCTAAAAATTTTGCTAATGACTCAAGCCAGTCTGCTTTAAAAAGACTAACTATTTTAAGAGCGAACAAAGGCTACAACACAAATGCACAAAAAGTAGAATTACTATTTCAAAATGAATTGTTCAATAAAATATCTAATAATGTTTCAAGTTCCACGCCTGCTAAATTAAATCCACTTCATCAAATTCAAAAAAGTTTACCTGAAAATTGGGCAGCATGGACAGAAGGTAGTATTAGATTTGGAAAAATTGGTGACAGCTCCTTAAGTTCTGCACAAGATATGGATAGCCTTGGTATAACTGTGGGTGCTGATAAAATAGATAATGACAAAATAGTAGGAGTTGCTTTAAGAGTTGGTTACAGTGACGTTGATGTTGGAACTTTTGGTTCTGCAGTTGATACTAATGCTTTAAGTTTGTCTGTTTATGGATCTAACAGCCTAGATAATCGTAATTTTTTAAAACATGTTTTTGGGGTTAGTTATTTAGATACTAATATTTTAAGAGTATATGAAGGACAGAGTGTCAAAAATGCAGGTAGCCGTAAAGGTAAACAGGCTTTTGGTTCACTTAATTTTGGTAGAGAATATGAATACAGTAGAAACTTTGATGCAACCATTACTCCAACAGCACATATTGATGGAAGTTATACAACACTTGATAGCTACACAGAAAGTGGCCCTGCGAGTTCGGCGCTTAGCTTTAACAAACAACACATAAGGTCTTTAATGGCTTCTTTAGGAGTATTAATAGACAGAGATCATAATTTAGAAAATTCAACTTTAAAATCTAGATTTAATCTTGAATACGGTAAAGAGTTTGCCTCAGACTCTCATGTAATTACAAAATACGTGACAGTCGATGAAGCTTTTGACTATCGAGCTAATCAAAAAGATTTAAATATACTTACAGTAGGTCAAGGGTTTGATTTTATACATGATCAAGGTTTAACAATTAGGACTGATTATCAAAGGCAAAAAATTTTTGGTAAGGGTTTTATTAATGAATTATTTTTATCAATAGGTTTTATATCTAGAAAAAAAACAGAGTTTGCACTTGGCCTTGATGAAGATATGACTTCAAGCTTTAAAATTTCTAAAGCATTAAATGGTTTTGATTTAGGGTTTAATTTAGAAAATGATTTTTTAAAACAAGAAAATTATAATGCTAACTTATCTCTATTAAGTAAATTTTAATGAGTAAAATAAAAATAGCTTTCTATTTAGTGTTAGCTTTTATTTTTTATAAAGGCTTTGTTGCATTTCAAAATTTTGAAATTGGTGTTGATGACAGAGTAGCAGATATAGAAGAAAAAGCAGATTTTGAAAAAGAAGGTGAAGTAATTGGTCTCATGATGTATTTGGGTGATCCACTAGAATTATTTGAGCATCTATTAACTAAGAGCAAATCTAGGTGTTTGGAAATGAAACAAACAGCTGAAGAGAGTTCATCAGCATATTATGAATGTGCCAAAGTGAATGCCGTCCTTAAAGGTGGAAAAATTGTAAGCATCATTAATGAAATTGAAGTTATAGAATAATTATTAAATTAAAATTTAGAAATATAACTCAAATTTGCTTGTAGTCCCCTTGTGTCTTGACTTGTTTGAAGTCCATCTAGTGACATTAAAAAAATATTATTTTTTGAAAATTTATACTCATAATTTAAACCTGCAGATAAACTTAATTCCTTTTTTAAATCATTATTCTGAGAGTAAGATCCTTTTACCCCATTTACATAAAAAACTTGTACATTTTCATCAAGTACAGATCTAGCATCAGCTATCCATGATAAATAAAAATTTGTTTTTTCATTATTTATTATTTCGTATTCATCACTTAAGGCTATTGAACCATTATAAATATCTTTGTCTTCCCATTTAAAATATGCACTTTCTTCGTGTGAGGGTGTGTATGAATAGCCAAAATTTAAACTTATATCTGGGGATAAATTACTTAGGCTTAAATCTGGAAATAAACTATTAAGGTTTGTCTTAGCTCCAATTAAAAACTCATAGTTTTCATATAAATCTGTAATATTTAACTCACCAGTTGCTGTTGTATTAGTTAAAATGTTTCTCTCACTTTTATTGTAATTTACTCCTCCTAATATAAATAAATCTGAGTTTGTATTAAAAATTTCAACTTCATTAAAATGTAATCCTGTTAAGAAACTAGTTTTATTAATATCATGGTCTTGGGAAATATTTAGTGAACCTCTCTCTATTGACACAATAAAATTTTTATTTTCTGATATAGGGTTGATGAAATTTACACCAACACTAGCTGTTTTACTGCCAAGTTTTAAAGTACTTTTATTTCCTTTTCTTTCATTAAATGAGGTGAATAATTCACCCCAAGCTATATCTTGATTTAAATATTCCTCAATTTTATTATAACGAATAAGAGACTTTCTCATATTTAAAGACTTATAACTTAGTGTTTCATCTAACATCTCATTACCGCCTTGACCAATTGATCCAGCTGAACCTTTAACAACTGGGTTGCCATCTAAATCTTCTAAGTCATAAGTTCCAGCTCCATCTATGTCATAGAAATAACCCTGACCAGCACCATGTTGTAATTTAATAGTGTGACCTGAACCTACTATACTAATTCTACCTATTACTTTTCCTTTATCTTTTAAATTTACCGTGACACCACTTCCAGCTAATCCAAGTGCGAAAGCATCAACACCAGCTTTATTTTCTATTGTACCACTATTTGTAAATGTTGCAGCTGATACTGAGGAAACAAAAACTGTTGATCCTCTTAAAGCATTGTCATAGTCATTATTATTATGGATGTGTCCTCCTGAATTATTTATTATAGTTATATTATCAGTGTCACTTTCAGATTTGACAGCATTACTAGATGTAAATCCTCTACTAACATCTTCTGCATAAATCTCTCCAGAATTATTTATTGTTACATTATTAGCTGTATCACCATCACTACTTCCTTCAGTAACAGTAATAGTATTAGTATTACTTTTAATAATACCTCCTGAATTATTTGTAATAGTGCTATTTTCAGCGTTCAGTAAGTTAATGGCTTTAGAATTACCGGCGCTGATAGTTCCTGAGTTAGTTACGGTTAAGCCTGATTGATTTTTTCCCTGAATTGCATTAGATGAAGAAGCACCATTAGAAAAAATTGAAGAGCCAGACTCAACTGTTACAGTTCCATTATCTTTTGCATTAATATCTACTGTTGATGATGAACTTGTTGATAAAGTGATAGAATCTGAAATTGTTAAAGATGTGTCATCTTCATTGAATTTTTTTTGAGTGGTATTGTTATTACTAGTACTATTTACAGTATTGGCTTCTGTTATATTTTCTGAATAGGCAGAACCCATAAGAAAAGAGCAAAATAAAAAAAAAAGAATATAAAAGTAATTAAGCAATTTACTCCAAAACAAAATCATGGTGAAAAATACTCTATAAATTATGTTTTATTTGTACTTTTGTAATTTTATGTACCCATATTGGGTAATAAAAATGTAGGATTTATGTTAATTTTACTTATCTTTTGAACTTTCCTATTTTAAGTGTGGAATTAAGATTAGTTAATCTCAACAATTTGATTTGACTCAAAAATAGTTTGTTGAATATCTTTTTGAATAACAATTATCATTGCTTTTGCAACTGTCTCGGAATGAATAGGTTTCATTTTCTTTAAAGGACCTAAAAGCAACGGAGAAAGTAACTTAAATGCAAAAATACCTATTGTTTCACTTACTCTCTTTTCTTTTCTATTACCTATTAAAAAAGATGGTCTCATTATTCCAAGTTTTGGAAAATTAAGTTCTTTTAACCCTTCTTCAACTAGTCCTTTAAATCTTACATAGTCTCCTGAACTCTTGGGGTTTGCATACAATGCAGAAACAAAAATAAATGAGTTAACCAAATTTGATTTTGCAATTTTTGCAACTTCTTTAGGAATATCAAGTTCAACCTTTTTATATTCATCTTTATTGGGGGAATTTTTTTTAGTTGTACCAATACAAAAGAAACAGTCATCACCTTTGATGTCCTCTTTGTGATTTTGTAAGTTGTTAAAATCAGTCTTAATAATCTCTACTTTTGGATCGCTAATTTCAGGAACTGAGCGAACAAATAATTTTATCTTAGAGTAATTAGTATCCTTAATTAATTGATTAAGGAGGTGACCTCCAACCAAGCCTGATGACCCAAATAATAAAGCCGTTTTCATTATAACTAGACCTACTTTAAGGAACCTTCCAATATATATTTCAATATACGAAAAGCTTGTTTTTGATCTGATGCAACAGCAGCAGCTGAGCCATCCACTTCTTTAAGAGCATGTTGATGATCATCGTTATGAATAACAATCATAGATTTATTAAGTGCTGTAGCATAACCCGCGTCAAAAGCTGCATTCCATTGCTTAAATTTTTCTCCAAACTTAACAATAATTACATCACAATCTTGAATAGATTTCTTAGTTCGAATTGAATTGATATTAGCGCCTTTTCTATCTTTCCAAAAATTTTTTTCTTCGGCCCCTAGAATTTCTACACCACAATTATCAGAGGCTTCATGATCAGTTATGGGAGATGTAAATTTAACATCTAATTTCTCTTTTTCACAAAGTTGAATAATTTCTTCTCGCCAATTACTGTGAATTTCACCTGCTAAATATACACTCAACATTTATGTCTCCTTATTGCTTTTTTAGTTTAAATATCATTTTTTAATTTATTATAAAGTCTAATTTGCTTGTAACAAATTTTTACTAATCGGTTATATCTACATTGTGAAAAAGGGTAAATACATTAAAACTTTTAAACTGTTGCTTCCTTATTTGTGGCCTAAAAAAAGGAAAGATTTAAGGATACGAGTTAGTTTTGCAGTTGTTGCTTTAGTTTTAGCAAAAATAGCAAGCGTTAGTACTCCTTTAGTATTGGGTAGTGCGGTAAACTCTCTGACAGAATTAAGCTCAGGTATTAATTTATTTATGCTGGTACCAATAGCTTTAGTAGTTGGCTATGGTGTTACAAGAGTAATAGCTTTCACATTTGTTGAAATTAGAGATGCCTTATTTTCAAAAGTTTCCCAGCATTCTATTAGACAAATATCTTTGACAATGTTCCAACATCTTCACAATCTATCCTTACAATTTCATTTAAATAGACAAACAGGTGCACTAGCAAAATATATAGACAGAGGAACTAAAGGAATAGATTTTCTCCTAAGATATGTCTTGTTTAATATTGTGCCTACTTTCTTTGAAGTGTTCTTGGTTTCTGGGATTTTATTTTATCTATATGGCCCATGGTATGCTGTTGTAACACTTGTAACTATTGGCCTTTATTCTTTCTTAACTTTTAAGATTACTGAATGGAGAAATGTATTTAGAAAAAGAATGAACCAAGCTGATAACGATGTCAGCACTAAGATGATTGATAGTTTATTGAACTTTGAGACAGTTAAATATTTTAACAATGAGGCCTTTGAAGCTAATAGACTTGATCAATCATTAGAAGAATATGAGTTAGCAGCAAATCAAAGTAGACATTCTCTTTCACTATTAAACATAGCCCAAACATTTATCATAATGGTGGGTATTACTATTATGTTGGTGATGTCAGTTTATGGGATCAAAAGTGGAGAGATTAATATTGGTGGGTTTGTTGTAATTAATGCCTACATGCTCCAATTATATCAGCCATTGAATTGGTTGGGTTCTGTTTATAGAGAAATTAGGCAAGCACTAACTGATATGGAAAACATGTTTAGCTTATTAGAAGTTTCCCCAACAACGAATGATGATCTTGATGATATACCCCAAAGTAACGATGCAGAAATTAGATTTGAAAACATTAGTTTTGATTATGACGTAAGAAGAACTATCATTAAAAATATTTCATTTACTGTTCCTAATGGAAAAAAAGTAGCTATCGTAGGACCAACGGGTGCTGGTAAATCAACAATAAGTAGACTGTTATTCAAGTTTTATGATCCAAAAGAAGGAAATATTTTTATTAACAATACAAATGTAAATAAAATTTCTCAAAACTCTTTAAGAAAAATTATTGGTGTAGTCCCACAAGACACTGTCTTATTTAATGACACGATTTATTATAATATAGCTTACGGTAATACTGGTGCTACTAAAGAGGAAGTTATTAGTGCTGCACAAAATGCTGATATACATGATTTTATAACAATTTTACCGGATGGTTATGAAACAATTGTAGGAGAAAGAGGGTTGAAATTATCTGGTGGAGAGAAACAGAGAGTTGCTATTGCAAGAACTATTCTAAAAAATCCTAAAATATTTTTCTTTGATGAGGCGACATCTGCATTAGATACTAGTACAGAAAAAGAAATTCAAAAAAATCTAGAGAATGTCTCTAAAGGTAAAACAACTTTAATTATTGCTCACCGACTATCTACAGCTGCAAATGCTGATAATATTATTGTTCTTGATCAGGGTGCTATTATTGAACAAGGGACGCATGAGAGTTTATTACTAGAAAAAGGTAAATATTTTGAGATGTGGGGAAAGCAAAAACCTAGTTAAGACTTTTACAAAAAGAAGATATTTTTTCTAATGCTTTTTTAAGATTTTCCATAGAAGTTGCATAAGATATTCTAAAGAAACCCTCTAAACCAAATGCAGAACCTTGAACAACTGCAACACCACTATTTTCTAATAAAGACTGAACAAAATCAGTATCTGTCTTAAGCTCTTTACCGTTTGTATCTTTTTTTCCAATTAACCCTTTGCAGCTTGGAAAAACATAAAATGCTCCATCTGGATTTAAACATTCAATTCCGTCTATTTCATTTAATGCTTTAACAACAAAATTTCTTCTTTCTTGAAATGAAATTGCTCTCTCTTTTATAAAATCTTGAGTTCCATTTAATGCTTCAACCGCTGCAGCTTGACTAATTGAAGATGGATTTGTTGTTGATTGCGATTGTATTTTAGCAATTGCTTTAATAATTTCTTTAGGACCAGCCGCATACCCTATTCTCCAGCCAGTCATTGAGTAAGCTTTACTCACACCGTTCATTGTAAGAACTCTTTCTTTCAAGCTATCAATTTGTGCAATAGTAAAAAATTTAAAACCTTCGTATGTTACGTGCTCATAAATATCATCACTTAAAATATGCACGTGAGGATGTTTTGCTAAAACATCTGCGATTTCTTTAATATCACCTTCAGTATAACAAGCGCCTGTTGGATTTGATGGTGAATTTAATATTATCCACTTTGTTTTTGGTGTTATATATTTTTCTAATTCAGCTGGATTAATTTTAAATCCTTGTTTTTCATTACACTCTAAAATAATTGGAGTTCCACCTGCTAATAAAACCATGTCAGGATAAGAAACCCAATAAGGTGCAGGAACTATAACCTCATCCCCTTCATTTAGGGTTGCCATCATGGCATTATAAATTACATGTTTTCCACCAGCACCAACTGTGATTTGATCAGTTGTATAGTCTAGACTGTTTTCTCTTTTAAATTTTTTAACAATAGCATCTTTTAAGGCAGCAGTTCCATCAACGGCTGTATATTTGGTATCACCGTCATTAATGGCTTTTATAGCCGCTTGTTTGATATTATCTGGTGTATCAAAGTCAGGCTCTCCTGCTCCTAAACCTATAACGTCTTTTCCAGCAGCTTTTAACTCTCTTGCCTTTTGAGTTACAGCAATAGTTGGCGATGGTTTAATCTTTTTTAGACTGTCTGATATAATGCTCATTGAAATATATTTTTATTCTAATAGTTTTATAGATAATGCAAAATACTTATCAAGATTTAATTACAGATATACAGAGTAAAAATCCTGAAATTCACCAGAAACTAGAAGGTGGGAAAAAATTTAAACTTGTTACAGATTTTAAACCAGCAGGTGATCAGCCAGAAGCAATAAAACAACTAGTTAAGGGTGCAAATAAAGAAGAGTTAAACCAAGTTTTGCTTGGTGTAACAGGTTCTGGAAAAACTTTTACAATGGCCCAAGTAATTGAAAAAACTAATAGACCAGCTCTAATACTTGCTCCTAACAAAACACTAGCTGCACAGCTTTATGGAGAGATGAAATCTTTTTTTCCAGACAATGCTGTTGAGTATTTTGTATCTTATTATGATTACTATACACCTGAGGCTTATGTACCAAGGTCTGACACTTATATTGAAAAAGAAGCTTCCATTAATGAACAAATAGATAGAATGCGTCACTCAGCTACTAGATCACTATTAGAGAGAGATGATGTAATTATTGTTGCAAGTGTTTCTTGTATCTATGGTCTGGGTTCTGTTGAAGCGTACAGCAAGATGACGTTGAGTTTAAAGAAAGATTATGAATACAGCAGAGAGCAACTAATAAAAACTTTAGTAAATTTACAATACAAAAGAAATGATCAGAGTTTTTATAGAGGAACTTTTAGAGCTCGAGGAGAATATCTTGAAATATTTCCTTCACACTTTGAAGATAGAGCATGGAGATTAAGTTTATTTGGCGATAAATTAGAAAAAATAGAGGAATTTGATCCCTTAACAGGAGATCTAATTCAAGATTTAGATGTAATAAAAGTTTATGCTAATAGTCATTACATCACACCTAAACCAACTATTGAGCAAGCAATTATTAAAATTAAAAGAGAATTAGAAGTAACTTTAAAAAAATTCAAAGAACAAAATAAATTACTTGAAGCACAAAGATTAGAAGAAAGAGTTAAGTTTGATTTAGAGATGATAGAAGCAACAGGGTCTTGTGCTGGTATTGAAAACTATTCTCGTTTTTTATCTGGAAGAAAACCAGGGGAACCACCTCCCACTCTATTTGAATACTTTCCTGACAACACTCTTATTTTTGTAGATGAATGCCATGTAACAGTTCCTCAATTAAATGGTATGTACAAAGGAGACAGATCTAGAAAAAGTAATCTTGCCGAATATGGTTTTAGATTACCTTCTTGCATGGACAATAGACCTCTTAAATTTGAAGAATGGGATGCAATGAGAACACAAACAGTTTTTGTATCAGCAACACCAGGCCCTTGGGAATTAGAGCAAGTTAAGGGTAAATTTGTTGAACAAATAATAAGGCCTACTGGTCTAATTGATCCACCAGTTGAAATAAAACCCGCCAAAAATCAAGTTGATGACTTGATGCATGAATGCAAAAAAACAATCGACAAAAATTTTAGAGTATTGGTCACAACTTTAACAAAGAAAATGGCTGAAGACTTAACCGAATATTTTCACGAAAATGGAATTAGGGTTAGATATTTACACTCGGACATCGATACACTAGAGAGAATAGAAATCATGAGGGATTTAAGACTTGGTGTTTTTGATGTCTTAGTAGGAATTAACCTTTTAAGAGAAGGGCTAGATATTCCAGAATGTGCATTAGTTGGGATTTTAGATGCTGATAAAGAAGGATTTTTAAGATCCGAAACTTCTTTAGTTCAAACTATTGGAAGGGCTGCAAGAAACTTGGAAGGAAGAGTTATTCTTTATGCAGATAAAGAAACTAAAAGTATAAAAAAAGCTATACAGGAAACTGATAGAAGAAGGGCAATCCAAGTTGCCTATAATAAAAAGCATAATATTGATGCCGTCTCTATTAAGAAAGAAATCAGTGATGTGTTGCAGAATGTTTATGACAAGGATTATTTAAAAGTAGGTACTGGAGACAATATTGGTGGAAATTTAAAGAAACACTTAAAGATGCTCAACAAAAGAATGAAAGATGCAGCCACAAATCTTGAATTTGAAGAAGCTGGTAAAATTAGAGATGAAATAAGAAATTTAGAAGCATCAGAGTTAGAAATTGTTTTAAACCCAAAAATAAAACACTATAACCAAGAAAATAGAACATATCCAAAAGGTAGATCAACAATGGGCTTACCTGGTACAAGAGCACAAAAAGGTAAGAAAAAATGGAAGCAAACAAAATAATTATCACAGGAGCAGCAACAAGAATAGGTGCTGCTATTGCAAAGAAACTCTCAGGTCCAGGAGTTGAAATGGTAATTCATTACAATAGTTCTAAATCTGACGCTGAAAAATTACAAAAAGAATTATCAAAAAATAAAACAAAAGTTTATTTGGTAAAAGGTGACCTTGCCAAGGAACAAGATTTAAAAAAAATTATAAAATTCTCAAAGTTAAAATTAAAATACTTTGATTGTTTGGTCAATAATGCTTCATTGTTTGAAAATGACAGTCTTAAAAATTTTTCTTCTAAAAGCTGGAACCAGCATATTGATGTAAATTTAAAAGCACCCGCATATCTTACAAAAGAATTTTCAAAAAATACAAAAGGTAAAAATAACAATATTATAAACATAATTGATCAAAGAGTTTTTAAGTTAACTCCCTTTTTCTTTTCTTATACTTTAAGCAAAACTGGCCTTTATACTCTAACAAAAACTAGTGCTATGGAATTAGCTCCAAATATAAGGGTTAATGGAATTGCACCAGGACCTACTATAAAAAACAAAAGGCAAACTGACATGCATTTTAAAAAGCAGTACTTAGCAACCCCTTTAAAACAACAGGTAAATGTAAAAGACATATGTTCTGCTGTTGACTTTTTTATCAAAAACAGTTCAATTACAGGTCAAGTAATAGCAATAGATAGTGGACAAAGTTTAAACTGGCAAACACCAGATGTAATTGGAAAAGAATGAAAAAAAATAATTTAAATATTATTAAAATAGATAAAAATAAAAGTTTATTTAATTACGAAAAAAAAATTCTTATTAAAGAACTAACTTTAGATTTAAAGCTTGGTTATTATGATTTTGAAAAAGAAAAAACACAAAAAGTAAAATTTAGTTTAGAGATTGATTATGAAGATAGAAAACCAACAAATGACAAAGATATTAAATCAATTGTTAATTATGGTCAGGTTGTAAAATTAATTACAAAACTTGCAAAAAAGAAGCATTATAATTTTTTAGAAACACTGGCTGAAGATGTTTTTGATGTATTGTTTAAAGATAAACGAATTGGAAAAATTATGCTTCAAATTGAAAAATTAGAAATTATAAAAGAATGTGCCTCTGTTGGTATCCAAATTACCAAAAAAAGAAGTCATGAAAAGCTCTGAATTAGGCAAAGACGTAATTAGAAAAGAGCTTCCATTAATTCCTAAAAGTCCTGGAGTTTATCGAATGCTTGATCACAAGGATGTGATTTTATATGTAGGTAAAGCAAAAAACCTACCCAATAGATTGAAGAGTTATGTGGCTGAAAAAAATCATATCATCAGAACAGCAAGGATGCTCTCTCAAACTTTTAAGTTAGAGATAACGACTACTGCGAATGAAAGTGAAGCACTTCTTTTAGAGGCTAATTTAATCAAAAAATATAAACCTAAATTCAATATATTGCTTAAAGACGACAAGTCTTTTCCCTTTGTTTTCATCAGCAATAAAGACCAATGGGCACAAGTTACAAAACATAGGGGGAAAAAAGATAAAGAAGGATTTTACTTTGGGCCGTTTGCTTCAGCAGGAACTGCAAATTGGACAATTAAGATGCTTCAAAAAATATTTCAAATTCGTGTTTGTGATGATAGCACTTTCAAGAATAGAAAAAGACCCTGCATACTTTATCAAATAAAAAGATGTTCAGGTCCTTGTGTGGATTATATTGATAAGGAAGATTATAAAAAATCAGTAGATCAGGCAATTCAGTTTGTATCGGGTAAATCAAGAGACATACAAAAAAACCTATCTAAACAAATGGAGGAAGCAAGTGAAAAACTTGATTTTGAAAGAGCTTCTATTTTTAGAGATAGAATTAAATCCTTAAATATAATTCAATCATCACAAAGAATTAATGAAGCAAATTTAATTGATGCTGATGTAATTGCTGCCTATAAAGAATCTGGTAAAACTTGCATTCAGGTATTTTTTTATAGGTCTAAACAAAATTGGGGCAACCAAGCTTATTTTCCAAAACACGATCCTGATCAGGACGTATCTGAAATAATGTCTTCCTTCTTGATGCAGTTTTATGAAAATAAAAATGTTCCAAAATTAATAATTATTAATACAGAAATTGAGGACAAGAAATTAATTGAAGAAACTTTAAGCAAAAAAGAAAGTAGCACAATCTCTATTAATGTAGCAAAAAAAGGTACCAAAGCTAAAGTCATTGCTATGGCAGAAAAAAATGCCAAAGAGTCACTTAATAGAAAAATTTATGAAACAAATAATAATAAAAATTTATTTGATAGTGTGACTAAAAAATTTGATCTTAAAAATGGTCTAAACTTGGTTGAGGTTTACGATAATAGCCATATCTCAGGAACAAATAGTGTAGGTGCTATGATTACTTTTGGAAATGAAGGATTTGTTAAAAAAAGATATAGAAAATTTGACATCAAGACAAAGGGTGCTGAACAAGACGATTTTGCAATGTTAAAAGAAGTTCTTACAAGAAGATTTAAAAGAGCAATGTTAGAAAAGGGAAATTATTTAACTCTCCCTGATTTGATATTAATTGATGGTGGTAAAGGCCAATATTCATCTGCCAAAGAAGTATTGGATGAATTTGGTTTACACGATCTTCCTATGATTGCTATTGCTAAGGGTAAATTAAGAAATAGTGGAGATGAAACTTTTTTCTATAAGGGCAAATCATTTAAATTTGATAAGAATGACCCCACCCTCTTTTTTATGCAGAGACTACGTGATGAAGCACATAGATTTGCCATCACCTCTCATAGGGCAAAAAGAGCAAAAGGAATTACAAAATCATTATTAGATCAAATTGATGGTATTGGATCTATTAGAAAAAGAGCACTATTAAACCATTTTGGTTCCGCTAGAGCGGTAGAATCCGCAAGTTTTGATGAGATTAAATCAGTTGAAGGTGTTGAGGAAAAAGTTGCAAAAAAGATATATAACTTTTTTCACGAATAATTATGCTTAAAAAAATTCCAAATATTTTAACAATTGGTAGAATTATAATTGTACCCTTTTTTGTTCTGGCATTTTATTTGCCAGGCTTTTACGGTGATTTAACCGCATGCGTATTATTTGTGATTGCCTCATTTACTGATTTTTTGGATGGAATGTTGGCAAGAATGATGGGCGAAGAGTCTAAGTTAGGTGAATTACTTGATCCTATAGCAGATAAAATCATTGTTGCTACTGCACTTATATTATTGGTTATGAGTGGAACAATTAAACATTACGAAGTTATTGCTGCAATTATAATACTTACAAGAGAAATTCTAATTTCAGGCTTAAGAGAGTTTTTAGCTAGAGGGCAAATTAAATTACCCGTAACTAATTTAGCAAAATTAAAAACTTTTTTACAAATGGTTGCCATAGCTCTTTTACTGACGGGTGAAACTGGTAATAAAATTTTAAACTTTCAGGATTATAATGCACAAACTATTGGTATAATCCTGCTTTGGCTTTCAGCATTTTTAACTCTATATACCGGTTATGAATATTTAAGAAAAGGCATTGACCATGCAATATCTGAGGATAATAAAAAGTAAATAATCTATTTTTTTCTTACTAAAGCTTGATAACTTTCGTTTAAATCAATTATAGTTTCACAAACCTTGAATAGATTATCTGCAATACACGATACTGGTGTTACTTCTGCAGCTGACCCAGTTAAAAAACAACCAACAAAATCTTTTAGCTCTTCTGGTTTAATTTTTCTCTCATTAATTTTAATTCCTTTGGATTTTGCAATCTCAATAACAGTTCTTCTTGTTATTCCATCTAAAAAACAATCTGGAATTGGAGTGTGTATTTCTCCATTTTTATCTTTAAAAAAAATATTTGCTCCAGTTGCTTCTGCAATATTTTCTTCATGATCCAGCATTAAGGAATCTGTATAACCTTGCTGTTCTGCTTCATGTTTTGACAGAGTGTTGATCATATATAAGCCAGATGCTTTTGTATCCCACGGTATTGTATTTGGTGCTGGCTTTCTCCAGTTTGAAATATTTAATTTAATCCCATTAACTTTTAATTTTGGATCAAAATAAGAACCCCAATCCCAAGTTGCTACAGCAACATGAATTTTTGTTTGTTGTGCAGAGATTGCCATCATTTCACTGCCTCTCCAGGCCATTGGTCTTACATAACCATCTTTTATATTTTGAACTGAAATAATTTTATTACATGCATCATTTATTTCTGTTTCTGAATATGGCATTGTAATTCCCATTCTTTTAGCTGAATAAAAAAGCCTTGTAGTATGTTCTTCTAATTTGAATATTGATCCGTCATAAACTCTTTCTCCTTCAAAAACACAACTTGCGTAATGAAGTCCATGGTTTAAAATGTGAATTTTAGCATCAGCCCAATCAACAAGCTCATTATTATACCAAATTTTACCAGATCTTTTATCGTAGGGTATCATGTGTGAATTAATTTAATTTTTTTTTAAAATTATCTTTGTATCTATAATATGTCAATATAACTTACCTATAATGAAAGAACTTTTATATTTAAAAGATACTCAGTTAAAAGAATTAATAGAAAGGCTATTTATAAGCTACAGAGAGTCTTTTGCCGATGCTAAGAGCATACTGGACAAATACTCTATTGGGATAGCACATCATAAGGTACTTCACCTGCTTTCGATGTATAAAGGAATTACAATTTCAGAGCTACTGAAAAAACTTAAGGTTACAAAACAAAGCTTAAATAGAGTTTTAAAAGATTTAATTAAACTTAATGTTATTTTTTTTCAAAAAGGACAGCAAGATACAAGAACTAAACATATTTTTTTAAATGAGAAAGGTGAAAAAATTTTTGAAGAAGTATTTTCAGCTCAAAAAAAAAGAATTTGCAATGCTCTTTTAAATTCAAACTCTGATCAAGTTATTAACTTTGATACTGTTTTAAAAAAGATAATCAATGAATAACTTTATAGCTCATATTTTAGTTGTTGATGATGATGATGGGATTAGATCTTTGGTAAAAAAATATCTTAATGAAAATAACTTTTTAGTTACCACTTCAGATAGTGCTGAAAATGCTTTGGAAAAGGTTTCAATTATTAAATTTGATTTAATTGTTTTAGATGTGATGATGCCTGGGAAAAGTGGATTAGAGTTTATCAAAGATAATAAATCAAAAATTGATACACCTATAATTCTTTTAACAGCAAAGGGAGAGGCAGAGGATAGAGTTGGAGGATTAGAAGTTGGTGCCGATGATTATTTACCAAAACCTTTTGAGCCTAAAGAACTCATATTAAGAATAAAAAATATTCTTAATAAAACTAAAAAAAATAATCAAAAAAGAATTATTGAGTTTGGAAATGTTAAAATTAATCTAAATAAGCTTTTAATTATTAAAAAAGAAAATGAATTCAAAATAAATAATACTGAAAAAATTATCTTAGAGAGAATGATCAATAATCCTGGTAAAACATTTTCTAGAGAGGATATTGGAAAAATGATTGATCTAGAAAAAGAAAGATCTATAGATGTTATAATTACACGTTTAAGAAAAAAAATTGAAACTGATCCAAAAAACCCAAAATACTTACAAACATTAAGAGGAGCTGGCTATGTCTTATGGATTGAGTAAATTTATAAAAAATTTGTTACCTCGAAGATTATTTTATAGAGCTTTATTAATTGTAGCAGTGCCTATTATTGTCTTGCAATTAATTATAACTATTGTTTTTTTTGACAGTCTTTGGATTAAAACTAATAAAGGGATGACACGTGCTTTAGTTGGTGAAATGAAAACTTTTATTACTGCTTACGATAATGATAAATATAATAATAATGATTTATCTGGTCTTTTTTCAATTTATTTAGATCTCAACGTTGAGTACAAAAATGACCAATTATTTAAGAGGCCTCTTAAAGAGAGATGGTTTAGTCCAATTGATAGAACTTTAAGGAGAGAGTTAAAGTCAAATATTGGTGTAAATAACTATTGGTTTGATACAATAACTTATCAAGATCTTATTCATATAAATATAAAACATTTAGATGGTTATTTTGAATTTTTTATTCCAAAAGATAGAGTAGCAAGCACTTCTGCAAGATTGTTTGGACTGTGGATAACTCTTCCAGCATTACTGATGATAACTATAGCAATAATATTTTTAAAAAATCAAACAAGACCAATAGTTAATCTTGCAAAAGCTGCTGAGAGATTTGGTAGAGGTGAAAACATTGATGAATATAGACCTTCTGGTGCATTAGAGATAAGACAAGCAGGCTTAGAATTTGATAAAATGAGAAAAAGAATCATGAGGCACCTCAATCAAAGATCTGAAATGCTATCAGGGATTAGCCATGATCTAAGAACACCATTAACAAGACTTAAGCTTCAACTATCCTTTATAAAAGACGAGGAGTTATCCAAAAAAATGTCTTTAGATATTGATGAAATGGAAAAAATGCTTAATGAATATTTGCAATTTACTAGCTCGTCTTATTTAGAAAAAAATGAAACTTTTGACATCTCAGAGTTAATTAAAAGTACAATCAATAAGTATAGTAATAGCAATATTTCGACAAAACTAATTCCTAGAGCTTACATGCATGGTAGAAAAAATTTAATCCAAAGATCCTTAAACAACATAATTGATAATTCTATTAAATATGCAGATAAAATAAACCTTGGACTATCAAAAAAGAATAATAATATAATAATCACTATTGATGATGATGGCCTTGGCATTCCTGAAAATGAATACCAAAATGTTTTTAAACCTTTTTATAAACTTGATAAAAGTAGAGGGAATTCAAGATCTAGTGTTGGCCTGGGATTATCCATTACATCGGATATCATAAAATCACATGGAGGAAATATTATTCTAGAAAAATCTCCGCTTAATGGATTGAGAGTTAAGGTTTTTTTACCCCTGTAGTTCTTTTTTTTAACTTATTTTTTTCTAACTTTTCTATTTTTTTTTCAAGATTTTCAACTCTTTTAATCAAAATATCAGTTTCTTCTTTACTTGTTAACTTCATTTTAAAAACTACCTCATCTCTTTTAGATTTCAAAATATTAAAAAGTTCAGAACTAAGATCTTTTGAGGAAATTATGCCTTGTTCAAAAAGTTTGCCAAGCTTATCAATAATAAATTTAGAATTTTTCATATTTAAGATATAGTTTATAAGTATTATTTAAAATGTTCATTAATAATTTTGACCCAGTTGCTTTTCAGATTATGTCGCTTGAAATTAGATGGTATTCTTTAGCCTATATATTGGGAATTATAATTGGCTGGTCTTTATGTAAAAAAATATTCATTAAAAATTCAGATATACGTGAAAAATTCGACGATTATATAACCTATTTGATTATTGGAATAATTTTAGGTGGAAGATTGGGATACGTAATATTTTATAACTTTAATTATTATTCACATAACATCCTAGATGTTTTTAAAATATGGCAAGGTGGAATGTCATTTCACGGTGGTTTACTGGGCATAATTCTTTCAAGCATAATTTTTGCTAAAAAAAATAATCAAGATCCATTTGAGTATATGGATCATGTGTCATTAGTAGCTCCTATTGGAATTTTTTTTGGAAGATTGGCTAATTTTATTAATTCAGAACTCTATGGAAAAACTACAGAAGTCTTGTGGTCAGTTACATTTACTAAAGTAGATAATTTACCAAGACATCCATCACAATTATATGAGGCAGTTTTAGAGGGTGTTATTTTATTTTTAATACTTTTGTACTTTAGAAGAAAAAATTATTTAAGAAAACCTGGTTTAATTTCAGGATTATTTTTAATTTTCTATTCAATATTTAGATTCTTTGTTGAGTTTTTTAGAGTGCCAGATGAACAGCTGGGTTACTTAATTTTTAATTTATCTATGGGTCAAATTATTAGTTTGATGTTTGTAACAATTGGAACAATTCTATTTTATATCAAAAATGAAAATAAATAGAGAATCTAGCCTACCCTTAGATAAATTCATTGAATTTGCTCTTTACGACAAAGATAACGGTTATTACATGAAAAAAAACCCTTTTGGAAAAGAGGGAGATTTTATTACTGCACCAAATATTACAAGGCTTTTTTCTGAAATAATTGCTATTTGGGTTATAACTTTTTGGAAAAGTATTGGTTCGCCAAAAAAATTCAATCTATTAGAACTGGGTGCGGGAAATGGTGAGATGATGAAGGTGATAATTGCAACACTAAAAAGTTTTCCAGAATGCGCTAATAGTTGTAATTTTCAAATACATGAAAAAAGTATCTTTTTAACTAATCAACAACAACAAAATTTAAAATCTGATGATGTAACCTGGGTTGACGATATTAATAAAACTAATTCAAATCCAACAATATTTTTAGCTAATGAATTCTTTGATGCTCTACCAATTAAACAGTTTTTTAGAAAAAAAAAAACTGGTTTGAAAGATTTGTAGATTTAAAAGAAATCGACAAAGCAAATTTTAAAGAACACATAACAGATATTAAGAAGATTGAAAAAAACTTAAATTTTGAAATTTCAAAAAATCAAGACATTATCGAATATTCACCACTCTCTTTCAAATATTTAAAAAATATTTGCAACATAATTAAAAAAAATGATGGAGGAATATTAGTAATTGATTATGGATATTTGAATTCAAAAATGCATGAAACTTTACAAGCTGTGAATAATCATAAATATTCTAATGTTTTGGAGGAAATTGGAGACTCTGATATAACTTATAATATTAATTTTAATTTATTTGAAAAATTTGTTGCTCAATTTACTGATTTAGATTCTATTATTAGTAATCAAAAAAAATTTTTAACTAGTATGGGAATAGTTCAAAGGGCAGAAATTATAAGTGAAAATATACCTTTTTCAAAAAAATCAGACTTATTTTACCGTATTAGACGTCTTATAGATGAAAAACAAATGGGTGAGCTATTTAAAGTTATGCTGATAAAAAAAACAAAAAATAAATTTAAGACAGGCTTTGAAATTGATTAAATCAAAAAAACTATTAAGAATAAAAGATTTAAAACACGGCTTTTTTAATAGTGTTGGTGGCAAATCAAAAGATATTTATAAGAGCTTAAATTGTGGCCCAGGCTCAAAAGATAATAAATTAAATATTAAAAAAAACTTACAAATAGTAAGAAAAAATATTAGCAAAAAAGCAAAAAATATTTTTTTACTTCATCAATTCCATAGTAATAAATTCATTTATATTGATGACAAATATAACAATAAAAGAAAGCCTAAAGCTGACGCAGTAATAACTAATCAAAAATATTTACCGATTGCAGTTTTAACAGCTGATTGTGCTCCAATATTAATTTATGACAGCAAGATGAAAATGGTAGCAGCAATTCATGCAGGCTGGAGGGGAGCTTATAAAGATATTGTAAAAAAAGTTGTTAAATTTATGATTAAAAAAGGTTGTTTCCAAAAAAATATTACTGCTGCTATAGGTCCATGTATTTCAAGTAATAACTATGAGGTTAAAAAAGACTTTACAAAAAAATTTATTAAAAAAGACAAAAAAAATACGATTTTTTTTAAAAAGATTAAGAATAAAAATTATTTTAGTTTAAATAAATATATCTACTTTCAATTAAAGAGCTTAAATATAAAGAAAATTGATATTATTGATAAAGATACGTTTAATATCAAAAATAAATTTTTTAGCGCTAGAAGATCTATTAGCCACAATGAGAGTGATTATGGTAGAAATATTTCAATAATTATGATTAATTGATTGTATCTCATGAAATTATTAACTGGAAATAGTAATAAACCTCTAAGCAAAAATATTGCAAAATATTTAAAAACTAAACTTGTAAATTCTAGTATTAAAAAATTTTCTGATGGAGAGATTTATATAGAAATTAATGAAAATATTAGAGGTAATAGTATATTTATAATTCAATCGATATCTTCACCTGCAAATGATAATTTGATGGAATTGCTTCTATGTATTGATGCTTTAAAAAGATCTTCAGCTAAAAATATTACAGCTGTTATTCCTTATTTTGGTTATGCTAGACAAGATCGAAAGGTGGTGCCAAGAACTTCTATATCAGCTAAACTTGTATCTAATCTAATCACTAAAGCTGGTGCTGACCGTGTAGTTACTGTTGACTTGCATGCAGGTCAGATTCAAGGTTTTTTCGATATTCCTGTAGATAATTTATTTGCTACTCCTATTTTTGCAAGACATGTGAAAAAAAATATTAAAAGTAAAAATATTATTTGTGTTGCACCAGATGTAGGAGGAACCGAAAGGGCAAGAGCTCTTGGTAAAATTTTAGGTGTTGAGCTTGCAATTGTTGATAAAAGAAGACCTAAACCAGGTAAATCAAAAGTTATGAATGTTATAGGAAATGTTAAGAACAAAACCTGCATTATAGTTGATGATATAATTGATTCTGGGGGAACCATAGTTAATGCTGCTAAAGCATTAAAAGATAGAGGGGCAAAAGAAGTCTATGTTTATATTACACACGGTGTCCTAAGTGGTGAGGCAATAGATAAAATTAAAAAATCTGTTATAAAAAAATTGGTGATAACAGACACAATTGACAACCAAGATAAAATTAAGAATACTAAAAATATAGAAGTTTTACCAATTTCGACCCTTATGGGAGAGGCGATTAAAAGAATTTCTAATTCGACATCCGTATCAGATTTATTTAAATAATTATCTTGAGTTATTATGTAACTTGAGCTAAAAGCCTCCTTTTTATGAATTCACTTGAAGCAAATACTAGAAATACCAAATCCAAAGGAGATGTTAGGTCTCTTAGATTGGCTGGCAATATTCCAGGCATTGTTTATGGTGGATCAGAACAAAATCAAAAAGTTACAGTTTTAAAAAAAACACTCAAGTCATTACTTGAAAAAGAAAATTTTTTATCTAACATTATAGCTCTTAGCTTGGATGGTAAGCCTCAAAATGTATTACCAAGAGAGGTCACATATAATGTAATATCAGATGAACCAACACATATAGATTTTCTAAGAGTTGTACCAGGTGTAAAAATTAGAATTGAGGTACCTGTACAATTTATTAATCACGAAACATCACCGGGTTTAAAAAGAGGTGGGGTACTAAACATAGTTAGAAGAAAAATTGAATTAAAGTGTGTAAGTGAAAAAATTCCAGAGGCAATTATAATTGATCTTGATGGAATTGATATTGGAGAAAGTTTTAAGATATCTTCAGTTAAATTAGAAGAGGGTGTCACCCCAACAATTATTGGACGTGATTTTGTAATTGCGACATTGGCAGCACCTACAGTTGTTAAAGAGCCTGAAAAACCAGCTGAAGCAGAAGGAACAGATGAGGCAGCAGCAGATGGAAAAGATTCAGCCCCATCAACTGATGGAGATAAAAAAGAAGGCGAAGAAAAAAAAGCTACTCCTGAAGAAAAAAAATAATAAATTTATTATAGTGAAAATTCCTAGATACGAACTTAAAAAATTATGCTTTTATTTGTAGGTTTAGGAAACCCAACACCCAACAGTGAAAATAATAGACACAATATAGGTTTTAAGTTGATTGATGCTCTTAACAAGAAATTTGGTCTTTCTAAACAGAAACCTAAATTTAAAGGGTTATTAACTACTGGGAATATTGAAGGTGAAAAAGTCTATGCAATAAAACCTCTAACTTTTATGAACAATTCTGGAATTTGTATAAGAGAGTTAATTGAATATTTTAAAATAGATGCTGAAGATGTTGTCGTATTTCATGATGATCTTGATATTGAGTTTGGAAAAGTAAAAGCAAAATTTGCAGGATCTAGTGCAGGGCATAATGGAATTGAATCTATAGATAAATTTATAGGTAAAGACTATTCAAGAGTAAGAATTGGAATTGGAAGACCGAAAACTAAAGCTGATGTTTCAGACCATGTATTAAAAGATTTTGATGAGGATGAAATGTTACAATTAGAAAAAATTACAAATAATATTATTAATTCAATGTCTATATTAATTGATAAAAAATTAGATTTATTTGCAAGCACAATAAATAATAAATAATGAGTTTTAAGTGTGGAATTGTAGGGTTACCTAATGTTGGTAAATCAACTTTATTTAATGCACTCACAAATTCTAGCAAGGCACAAGCTGCAAACTTTCCTTTTTGTACAATAGAACCAAATGTTGGTGTGGTTCCAGTTCCTGATAAAAGACTAGACAAGCTAGTTGAAATATCAAAATCTAAAAAAAAAATTAATACTACCATTGAATTTGTAGATATAGCTGGGCTTGTAGAGGGTGCCTCTAAAGGTGAAGGTTTAGGAAATAAATTCTTATCCCACATAAGGGAAGTGGATGCAGTAATACACATGATCAGATGTTTTGACTCTGATGATATTCAAAATGTGAATCTAACTGTTGATCCAATCAGAGATTTGGAAATTATTGAAACAGAAATGATGTTGGCAGACCTTGAATCAATACAAAAAAGACTGGAAAAAAATAATAAAAAAAATGTTGATGAGGAACAATTAAAAATATTAGAAATTGCTTCTGACTGCATAAATAATTCTAAAGATATACAAATACTTTATGATCAATTTGAAAAAAAATTAGTAAACCAAAGTGGTTTACTATCTTTAAAACGTAAAATTTTTGTATGTAATGTTGACGAAGCAAGTGTACAAAATGGAAATAAATACACACAAGCTTTTATTGATAAATTTGGTGAAAAAAACACTTTAATAGTTTCAGCTGATATTGAAAATCAAATAAATCAATTAGAAAATGAAGAAAAAGAAAATTATATGGAGATGATTGGCCTAAAAAGAACTGGATTAAACATGTTAATTCAAAAAGGCTACAATATTTTAGAACTAGACACTTATTTTACATCAGGACCTGAAGAAACTAGGGCCTGGACTATCCAAAAAAATTGTACCGCGCCAAAAGCAGCTGGAGAAATCCACACTGATTTTGAAAAAGGCTTTATAAGAGCAGAAACAATTGCCTATGAAGATTTCATTGCTAATAATGGCTGGGTAAATTCTAAAACTAATGGAAAGATGAGGCTTGAAGGAAAAGATTATATTGTAAAAGATGGTGATATATTAAACTTCAGATTCAATACGTGACCAAATTTTCTTCATACTGAAATAAACTAAAATAGTTAAAATAATCAAATACAAAATAGCTTTAAAGCCCATTTTATGTCTTGCTTCTAAATGTGGTTCTGCAGCCCACATTAAAAATGTTGTAACATCTTTTGCCATTTGCTCTTCTGTAGCTTTTGTGCCATCACTGTATTCTACCGCATCATCCATTAAAGGTTGTGACATTTTAATTTTATTACCATACATGTATTTATTATAATAAACCCCATCATCGAGAGTTATACCGCTAGGTGGGTCTTCATAACCTAAAAGTACTGAGTAAATATAATCAACCCCGCCACTTCTAGCTTTTGCTAGTACTGACATATCTGGTGGATAAGCTCCTCCATTCGCAGCTTGAGCTGCTTTAACATTCTCAAAAGGCATAACAAACTTGTCAGATAGCTTTGCTGGCCTTACAAACATTTCACCTTCACTATTGGGCCCATCAGTAACTTCAAAACTAGTTGCTATAGCTTTTGCTTGCTCTTCACTAAACTCTGGTCCTCCAGGCTCAGAAAGGTTTCTGTAACTTACATATTTCATTGAATGACACCCAGCACAAACTTCTGAATAAACCTGATAACCTCTTTGCAATGCTCCTCTATCAAATTTTCCAAATAAACCCTTAAAACTCCAATCTGTTTTTAAAAGATCAGCTTTTTCTGCTGCATTAACAGAAAGAGTTCCTGCTAATAAAAAAATAATTGAATAGCTTATTTTGAAAATATTTTTCACTTAATTAATTTAAACTTTCTTTTTTTTAACAGCTGATGCCATCGGCATACCTCCCAGTACTGGTTCTGTAATGCTCAATGGCAAAGGTATGGTTCTTTCTTTAAATCCTAAAACTGGTAAGATTATTAAAAAATGAATGAAGTAATAAGCTGTGGCAACCCTAGCAATTAATAAGTAAAGCCCTTCAGCTGGCATTGCACCTACATAACCAAGAACTAATACATCAGCCAATAATATCCAATAAAATTGTTTGTAAAGAGGTCTAAATACTGCTGACCTAATTTTTGAAGTATCTAACCAAGGCAATGCAGCTAAGATTAAAATTGCTGATAGCATTGCAACCACCCCCATTAATTTATCTGGAACTGATCTTAAGATCGCATAAAAAGGTAACAAATACCATTCAGGAACAATATGAGCTGGTGTCACCATTGGATTTGCTTCTATATAATTATCTGCATGTCCTAAAATATTCGGTGAATAAAATACAAAAAATGCAAAAACAATCATAAACATTAATAGTGCAAAACCATCTTTAATCACGATGTATGGATGGAATGGCACTGTATCTTTGGAAGGTTTTTTAACATCAATTCCTACTGGGTTATTATTTCCAGGAACGTGTAAGGCCCAAATATGAAGAACCACTAACCCTACTATTAAAAATGGAATTAAGTAATGAAGAGTAAAGAATCTAGTTAAAGTTGGGTTATCTACAGAATAACCACCCCATAACCAATTTACTATTCCCTCTCCCACTAAAGGTATGGCGCTAAAAAGATTTGTAATAACGGTTGCTCCCCAAAAACTCATCTGACCCCATGGAAGCACATAACCCATGAAAGCAGCTGCCATCATCAAAAGGTAAATAATTATTCCAATAATCCAAATTATTTCTCTTGGTGATTTATAAGATCCATAAAATAAAGATCTAAAAATATGAATGTACACTGCAAGGAAAAACATCGAGGCACCATTTGAATGGATATACCTTATAAGCCATCCATAATTTACATCTCTCATAATATGCTCAACACTTTCGAAAGCTAAGTCAGCATGTGCGATATAATGCATTGCCAAAGTTAAGCCCGTTACTATTTGTGTAATTAAACAAAAGGTTAATATTCCACCAAATGTCCACCAGTAATTTAAATTTTTTGGCGTCGGATAATCTGTTAGGTGACTAGCAAGTGACAAAAGAGGTAATCTGTCATTAAACCATTTTCCAAATTTTGATTTAGGAATGTATTCTTGATCACTCATAACTATTCATTATCCAATTTTAATTGTGTTGTTATTAACGAATTCATATTTAGGAACCTCCATATTTAATGGTGCTGGGCCTTTTCTTATTCTTCCTGATGTATCATAATGCGATCCGTGGCAAGGACAAAACCAACCGTTATACTCACCCTTGTCATTTAATGGCACACATCCTAAATGTGTACAAACACCAACCATTACCAACCACTCAGGATCTTTTGCTCTATCTTCATCTTTTTGAGGGTCCTTTAAATCTTCCATCTTAACAGCTCTTGCCTCTGCTATCTCTTCAGGTGTTCTTCTTTTGATAAAAACTGGTTTTCCTCTCCAGAGGACAGTAATTGTTTTTCCAAGTTGAACTGCACTAATATCTACTTCTGTGCTAGCCAATGCTTTAACTGAAGCATCTGGATTCATTTGGTCAATTAAAGGCCAAACAACTGCCCCTACTCCAACAGCTCCAACAGCATATGAGGCTGTAAATAAAAATTCTCTTCTTTCAGGTTTTTTTTCAGACATCTTTTATTTTTTGTATATTGTTATCTAATATATGATTTCATATAAGAAAAAAGTTTTTTTTCCACTGAAACAATGACACAGAAACTATGACTTTGAGACCTAAAATAGCCCTGTATGAGCCTGATATTCCTCAAAATACAGCTGCCATTATTAGAACTTGTGCATGTCTAGGTGCTGGTTTAGAAATTATTGAACCATGTGGATTCTTATTTAACGATAAAAGATTTAAAAGAGTTGTTATGGATTATATGGATGAAAAGCTAATTAAATTTTATCAAAGCTCAGAAGAATTTTTTAAGTCAAAAAAAGGTCAAAGAGTAATATTATTAACAACAAAATCAGCCAAACCTTATACTACATTCAAATTCGAAATTAATGATACATTGTTATTTGGAAGAGAAAGTGCTGGTGTACCTGATCAAGTTCATAATTCAATTAAGTATAGATTAAAAATACCTATGATGAACAATAAAAGATCTTTAAATATAGCCTCTTCTGTTGCTATAATTCTTTCAGAAAATTTAAGACAAACTAACTTTAATAAATAATGGATAAAGAAATTAAAAAAAAACTTGCTTCTAATTGGTTTAAGTTGCTGCAGAACACAATTTGTAACGATATTGAAAAACTGGAAGATAAAAAATTAAAATTTAAATCTGAGACTTGGAGTAGAAATGAAATTAAAGATGAAGGTGGTGGAGAGTTTAGAATTTTAAAAGATGGTAAAATTTTTGAAAAAGTTGGTGTAAACTTTTCGGAAGTCCATGGAAAGTTTTCAAAAAAAATGAGTAAAAAAATTCCAGGCGCATCTAAAAATCCAAATTTTTGGGCATCAGGAATTTCTATTGTAATGCATATGAGAAATCCTCATATTCCAGCAATTCACTTTAACACAAGGTTTATTTATACAACGCATGGATGGTTTGGTGGTGGTATGGATGTAACACCTTGTATTCAAGACCTTAAAGAAAAAAGCTTCCTTCATAGTGAATTAAAAAAAATGTGTGATCGACATGATAAAAAATTCTATAAAAAATATAAAGAATGGTGTGACGAATATTTTTATTTACCACATAGAAAAGAAACAAGAGGAATTGGTGGTATTTTTTTTGATTACAAAAAAAATGATTGGGAAAAAGACTTTAAATTTATATCTGATTTAGGAGTTACTTTTCAAATGTTATTTAATTCAATAATAAAAGCAAAGTACAAAAAAAAATGGAATGTAAAACAAAAGGAGATACAATATATTAAAAGAGGTAGATATGCTGAGTTTAACTTACTATACGATAGGGGGACAAAATTTGGTTTACAAACAGGTGGTAATGTTGAAGGAATATTAATGTCTTTGCCTCCAATAGCAAAATGGAATTAAAATGGATAAAGAGCCAATAACAACTGCAGGACTTGAAGTTTTAAAAGAAGAACTAATTTTTTTAAAAGAAAAAAAACGCCCACAAATAGTAGCTGCTATTTCTGAAGCAAGATCACATGGTGATTTAAAAGAAAATGCAGAATATCATGCTGCAAAAGAAGAACAATCACATAATGAAGGAAGAATAGTTCAGATTAATGATAATATCGCAAGAGCAAATGTAATTGATGTTACAAAAATAAATAACGATGGAAAAGTCATATTTGGCTCAACAGTGCATTTAGAAAATCTAGATACTGGAGAAGAAATTACCTATAAAATAGTTGGAAGAGATGAGGCTGACCTTCAAAAAAAACTGATATTTTTTCAATCACCAATAGGTAGAGGATTAATAGGAAAAAATAAAAATGATTTAGTTGAAATTAAAACTCCAGCAGGTGTAAAAAACTTTGAAATTAAAGATGTAAAGTACGTTTAATTACTTACTATTTTTTGAATTTCTTTATCTGAAATTTTGAAGTCATTACTAATCCAGACTTCTTCTATTAATTTTAGTCTCTGTCCCAGCTCCCTTCCCTCAGGAACTTGATATTTTTCCATCAAGGTACTAGCTTTAATCGGCATGACAGGCATTTCTTTTTTCTTAAAAATTTCAATTAATTTAATTAACTTATTGTCTACTTTTTTGGATTTAAAAACCTTAAAATAAAGAACATCTATTAATGCCTCTCTACTATTAAAATAAAAAACTTTATTCAAATTTTTTTCTGAAAAAGTTTTGCTAGTATTTTTTTCTAAATAAAACTTATTCAAAAATATAAGTCTTTTTTGATCTTTTTTAGATAAATTGAATTTATAAATAAAATAATCTACATTATCAGTTCCATCAATAATCATTAAAGATAATAAAAAAATAAAATCTACTTCAAGAAAATTTTTTTTTGCAAAACTATTCATTTTGTTAAATAGAGAAATGTTTTTAATTTGTGGAAAAATAAGATTTATAATCTCTAAACAATCCTTATCCTTGGTTAACTTTAGAAAACCGTCTGATTTTAATAATTTTTGAAATTCGTCTAATAATCTTTCAGAAGAAATTGCTGAAACACCAATTAGATTTTTTTTTATTATGTTAATAATTTTAGGTTTATGCTTATCTTTGGAATAATTGAGAAAAAATCTAATATATCTTAATACTCTAAGATAATCTTCCTTAATCCTTACCTCTACATCTCCAATAAATTCTACTTTTCCATTTTCTAGATCTTTTTTACCATCAAAGGGATCAAATAGACTTCCCTCAATATCTGCATAAATAGAATTTATAGTAAAATCTCGTCTAGAGGCATCTTCCTTCCAATTATCTGAAAACTCAACTTTTGCATGCCTTCCGTCAGTATCAACATCTTTTCGTAACGATGTTATTTCAAACTTAATGCTGTTTATTAATGCTGTAATTGTTCCGTGCTCTATTCCACTTTCATAATATTTAATATTTTTTTTACTAAGCGCATCACAAACATCTTTTGGTTTTAAATTTACAGCTAAGTCTATATCGTCAACTTTTTCTTTATTAATAATTTTTCTAACACACCCACCAACATATCTAATTTCACTATTTTTAGAAAAAGAATGAATGGCACTGAATATTTGATTTACTTCAGTATTGTTTTTAATATCCTTAAATCCTAAATTTATATAATTAAGATTTTTGGATCTGAAAAAAATTTTATCTAATAAGTTATTCATATATGGCTGGCCCACAAGGATTCGAACCTCGGATCTCTGTACCAAAAACAGATGTGATACCACTTCACCATGGGCCAATATTAATTTCATATATCACAAAAAAAAAAAATTATATAGTTTTTGATGCAATACACCAATGACTACTGAATTTCCTTTTAAATTGACTATATGCATTACCACACGACCTCTTAGAATCAAAATAGGCCACGATTGACGAGCCAGATCCCGACATTCTAACAAACATATTGTTGTGTGTGTTTGATAAGAATAATTTAATTTTTTTAAGTTTTGAGTATTTTTTAAAGGCTATTTTTTCGAGATCATTATTCAAAGTTTTAAGGTATTTTACTTCAAACATTTTTGTCTTTGGAAAACTAAATTGAGGCTTAGAAAACGATTTAACTTTTGAATAAATATTTTTAGTTGAACAACCAAAATTAGGTTTGACAACTAACGTGTGAAATTTAGTATTATTATTATATCTTTTTATATCTCCATTTTCTGACAAAATTGTATTGGTCGGCTTTATTCCTAAAATAACATCAGAACCTAACTGACTTGTTAACTTTTTTAATTCATTTTTTTTTATTTTTAATAATTTTTGATTAATAAAAAAATTAATCAAACTTGCGACATTCATCGAACCACCACCCATTCCTGCTTCTTGAGGTATATTTTTGATAATCTTAATATCAAATTTTTGTCGGTTAAGTAAATTATTTTTATCTAATAATTTCATTAAATTATAGACAGTATTTATTTTACTAATATTTTTAGAGAATTTACCTTTAAAAATTATTTTATGATTTTTTTTTTTATCTTCTTTAAATAAATTAAATCATGCAAATCTATAAAAGAAATTATGCTTTCAATTTTATGTAACATTTTTTTTTTTCCCGTTACATGTAATGCTAAATTAATCTTAGCATAGGATTTAATCATAAAGCTATTCATAAATTAAGAATTGGTTAAACCGTTAATTAATTTATTCTTAATGTTTTTTTTCATTATATCTTCTGACTCTTCTAAATTTAAAACATTTTGCCAAAAATACCTTGCTTGGATTTTTCTATCCAGCATCCAAAGAATATCTCCATAATGATCATTCACAACTGGGTCTTCTGGCATTAATTCAACAGCTCGCTTTAGAAAATTTTCAGCTTTCACATAATCATCAATTAGATAATAAGCCCATCCAATTGAATCGATTATATAGGGATCATTGCTTTGAGCAGTGTAAGCTTTTTCAAGCATTTCAAGTGAGAGATCAATTTTATATTCTCTTTCTAACCATGAATAGGCTAAATAATTTAACACATATGCGTCGTCTGGATTAACTTCTAGTGATTTCAATAAGTCCTCATCTGATCTAGCATAATTACCCAATCTTTCATAACTGCCTCCTCTTCTATATAAAATTTCTGCATATAACATGGAGCTATTATCAACTCTTGAAATAATTTGATCATAATATTTTATAGCCTCTTTATATTTTTTTGCATTTTTATTAAAATTTGCAATATCAAAAACCATTTTTATAGAAGGGTTTTTAATTTTTTTATAATTTAAATTGATAAAATCTAAAGATTTATCTTTATCTTTTTTTTTAGAAATTATTTGAGCCTTTTTCTTAATTTTAAACCAATAATAAAACTCATCTTTTTTTTTAAAAGATTCTAAAATCTTTAAAGTTTTTTTATAATCTTTATTAAAATAATAGTTTTCGGCTAATAAAGATAAATTAAATTTAAATTTTGAGTTTAGATCATGGGATATATTTAGATAAAAATTGGATTTTTCATAATTATTTTGTGACGAGTAAAGATTAGATACTAAGAAAAAAAATTCACTAATTACGTCTGTGGGGTTTTTGCATGAAAATATTTTTTTAAATTCTTCAAATTTTTGATCTTCGATCCATTTTTTTCCTTGAGAAATGAGTAAAGATGAATTTAAGTAATCTATATTATCAGTAATATTTTTTACCTCTTCATATTCATCATTCGTAATTAAATAATTTATGTGAAAAAATATGTATCTTGTGTAGTCTACACCACTTTGTGAATTAACTAAATTTTCAAAATAAGTTTTGGTATTTTTATCGTCCAAATAACATCTTTGAAAAACCTCGTTGATAAAAGAAAAATTACCAAATTTATTTTCTATTTTTGAAATTTTATTTTCCTTAAATACGTATAGGTATTTTTTTAATGTTTCTGCAATTATTAAAGAAAGCTTATCATTATTGATAAACTCATAAGAACTTTGCAAATGCTCTTTACTTTTTTTATAATCTTTTCTCTTAAGGTTATCTAGGGCTAATAATAAATGCGCTTCAAAAAAATCAGAATTATTTTTAGTTAAGTTTTGTTTAATTTCATTGGTGGCTTGTAGCACATTACCTTCAAGCACAAGGGCGTTCACATAATTTTTAAGGTAGGAATTGTGTTTTTTAATTAAATGCTTTGAAGATTTAAAAAATTTTAACGCTTTTGAATTGTCATTATTATCATAAGCAACTATACCTGAAAAATAATTGGATAAATGATGTGAATTAAAATCGTTTAAACTGTTACTTTTTGAGTATAATGGGCCTTGGTAAAACAGTAAAATTAAAATAAATTTAAATAATTTTATTATCATAAGGTCATTCTATGTCTAAAAAAGTAATAAATCAAAATACGAATTATGTCTCAGAACTTCTAAGCTCCATTGATTCTAATTTTACTTTTGATGAAAATCCTATCAATAGATTAATGAATGATAATAACAATCTCAAAAAGGATAACTATTTAAATAAAATTGATAAAGAAAAAGAGCTTAGCGAATTAAAGTTACAAATTAACTCAATTAATGATTGTAATTTAAAAGATAATTCAAAAAAAATAGTTTTAGGAGATGGAAATATAAATAGCTCTATAATGTTAGTTGGTGAGGCTCCCGGAGCTGAAGAAGACTATATTGGAGAGACATTCTTAGGTGAGGTTGGTGATCTATTAAAAAAGATGTTAAATGCAATAAATATTAAAAAAGAAAATATTTATAGCACTTATGCTGTAAATTTTAGACCTCCAGAAGATAGAAAACCCACCCCTATAGAAATTAAAAGATATTCTCAATTTTTGCAAAAACAAATTTCAATCATTCAACCCAAAATAATAATTCTTATGGGTAGTACTGCAATGGAGTCATTAACAGGTTTAAATAGTAAAATATCTATGGAGAGAGGAAAGTGGAAAGAGGTTATTGTCAAAAATACTAGTTATAATGTTATCATTACTTTTAATCCCTCTTATCTTTTAAGGGTTCCAGAAAATAAAAAACATTCATGGGAAGACTTAAAAATGATTAAACAAAAAATTGTTGATTTAAAATTAAACATCTAATGAAAATTTTAGCTGGTGTTGATGAGGTTGGCAGAGGTAGTTTAATTGGCCCAGTCTATGCGGCAGCTGTAATATTAAATAAATCTATAAATATAGAATTGTTAAAAGACTCAAAAAGTTTAACTAAAGGTAAAAGAGAAGAGCTTGATCAATATATTAAAGAAAATTCTATATGGGCAATAGGTCAAGCATCAACTAAAGAAATTGAAAAAATAAATATTTTACGTGCAAGCTTACTTGCAATGAAAAGAGCTATACTCAAATTAAATAAAAAGCCTTCTCTAATTTTAATTGATGGTAATAAATTACCTGATCTTAAAAATTATAAATTAGAATATGTAATTAAGGGAGACCAGAAAATCCCTAGTATTTCTGCAGCATCAATTATTGCAAAAGTTAGTAGAGATAAATTTATAAAAAAACTTTCAAAGCAATTTAATGGTTATGGATGGGACACAAATTCAGGTTATGGAACTAAAGAACACTTAAAAGCAATTAAAAAACTTGGTATTACCAAGTATCATCGAAAAACTTTTTCCCCTATTTCTGATCTTTTATAAATTTCACATGTGACAACACAATATCTAGTTACCTAAAAAAATTTAAACACAAATGGAATCCATATAATTCAATCTGGAGTTGACCGTAGAATCTATTTGGAGTCTAATTGTTTTATATAAAATGGAAAACAATTTTAATAATAAGATTATTAATGGTGACAGCCTTGAAGAATTGAAAAAAATTCCAAATGAAACCTTTGATCTAGTTTTTGCTGACCCTCCATACAATCTACAATTAAAAAATTCACTTACAAGACCAGACAGAACTAAAGTTAGTGCTGTAAATGATAAGTGGGATCAGTTTGAAAGCTTTAAAAAATATGATGAATTTACAATTGCTTGGCTTTCAGAATGTAAAAGAATTTTAAAAAAAGATGGGGCTATTTGGGTTATAGGAAGTTATCATAATATTTTCAGAGTAGGAACGGCGATACAGAACTTAGGTTTTTGGATTTTAAATGATGTTATTTGGAACAAGAATAACCCTATGCCTAATTTTAGAGGAACAAGATTCACTAATGCTCATGAAACTTTAATTTGGGCGTCTAAAAGTGAAAAATCAAAATATACTTTTAACTATCAATCATTAAAATGTTTAAATGACGACCTTCAAATGAGGTCCGATTGGAATTTACCTATTTGTAATGGAGCAGAAAGACTTAAGAAAAATGGAAAAAAAGTTCATTCTACACAAAAACCTGAATCTTTGCTTCATAGAGTTATATTGGCATCTTCAAACAAAAACAATCTGATTTTAGATCCATTTTTAGGATCTGGTACAACTGCCACTGTCGCTAAGAAATTAGGTAGAAAATATTATGGTATAGAGAAAGAAAAAAATTATTTTAAAGCTGCTGAAGAAAGGTTAAAAAATACAAAGCCCATAGAAGATGATTTCTTAGACACTCTTAAAAATAATAGATCTAAACCTAGAATACCTTTTGGATCATTAGTTGAACTTGGAATAATAAAACCTGGAACAAGTATATTTGATAATAAGAAAAAAGTTGTAGCAAAAATTATGGCTGATGGAAGTATCAAGCATAATCAAGCAGAAGGATCAATTCATAAAGTTGCAGCAACAATACTTGGAACAGAAAGCTGTAATGGATGGACTTATTGGCATTGTAATATAAATGGAGTTTCAGTTCCAATTGATAATTTAAGACAAAGATTGATTTCTAATAATTAATTTTTATAAATTTTACCTAAATAACTATTAATAAATCTATTATTTTTAACTAAATATCTAAGTAATAAATTTCTTACAAATATTATTAATGGATTCGAAAGATGAAATGCGAAATAATTTAATCTTGATTTTCTGTCAATCATTTTTGTTCTTTTAATTCTTTCTTTATTGAATTGATCATCTATATTTTCAAAATTTTGATATAGCTCATGAGCAACTTCTATTGATTGGGATGCTCCTTGTGCAAAAGTTGGTGGAAAGGAAAAAAAAGCGTCTCCAATGATATAAATATTTTTATTTTTAGGCTGAAATATTTCTGTACTTGTAAATATAGGAAAGCACTTAATATCTATTAAATTTTCAATGATATTGTTATCTACTTGTTTTGATATTTCCAATAAAGCAGATGAAATGAACTCTTTACTATCAAATAAACTGTAATCAGCTAATTCCTCATTATTTAGGTCTTTCCTAAGAATAGTAACAAAGTTAAAATAACCATTATGGTTAACTGGGTAAACTACCGAATGCAAATTAGACCCTAAAAATAAAGATATATTGTTATGATCAATATTTTGAAGATATTTTCGATCAATATTTCCTCTTACAGCAATTGAGTTAAAATACTTTGGTTTGATTTCTTTGTCAGTAATTAATGATCTAGTTTTTGAAAATGCCCCATCTGATATAATTAAATAATCACATTCTATAGATGACTTATCCTCAAAAATTACTTTAGTAGTTTTTGATACACTTTGAATATCAATAACTTTTTTATTAAAATTTATTAAATTACTTGGAAGTTTATTTGTTAAAAAATCTATTAATATAAATCTTTGTAAAGTTGTATATTTAACCTCAGACTCATTAAAAGCCGATATATCTAAATCGCATATTTTATTTTTATCCTTTAAAGAATAAAAATTTACTTTATTTGGAAAAAACTTTTCCTTAAAATTAATATTTTGAAAGCCAATTTTATTTAATAATTTAATACTATTAACAGAAAGTTGAATACCATAACCTTTTTCTAGATTTACAGAGTTATTTTTTTCATAAACAATAATCTCATAATTAGAGTTTAGTCTCAATAAGCTCGCAATATATAAACCTGAAATTCCCCCACCTATTATTGCAACTTTTTTCATAGATTATGTTTAACAGATGCAAATATTTTTTTTGTAAATGTTGGTATCATATAATTTTCTAATTTTGTTTTTTCAATCCACATGCCATTTTTAGGTTTATTTTTAATATTTGAAAAATCTATTGATATATTCATATTCATATTTGACATTTTTACATTCAGTTTTTTGCTAGATTTTAGTAGAGAGTCTGATTGAGTTATCTCTTTCATTGGAAAAATAAGTAAGTTTTTTAAAAATTTAAATTTATCATTCTTGATTAATAGTAGCCGATCATCGTTTCTATATAAAGTCGCCAGATAAAATTTATCTATAATTTTATTATCTTTTTTCTTAATTTCAAAATCATTTTTTTTGTAAGATAAGCAGTTTTTAATTATTGGACACCTACTGCAATGTGGGTTTTTTGGCTTGCATAATAGCGCTCCCATTTCCATTAAAGCTTGAGCATAATCACTTGATCTTGATGTTTTACCAAAAATTTTTTTTTGTTTATGAAGATTTTCTTTTTTCATTTCTTCTTCTGTTTTTAAATTTAAGATGCGCTTTAAGACTCTCTCTATATTTCCATCTAATGGAATTATTTGTTGATTAAATACAATAGCTGATATTGCACTTGCAGTATAATCTCCAACTCCAGGAAGTTTTTTTAATTCTTCATAATTATCTGGAAGTCTGCCATTATAATCATCAACAATCATTTTTGCACTTTTTTTTAAATTTTTTGCTCTTGAATAATAACCAAGACCTTGCCATTTTTTCAGGAGTTTGACCTCACTCACTTTTGCAAGAGATTGAACGTTGGGAATATCTTTTAAAAAATTATTAAAATATGGAATGACAGTTTTAACTTGAGTTTGTTGAAGCATAAATTCGCTTACAAGAGTAAGGTACTCTTTTTTCCTAGTGGAGCACCTGATCCTCCAAGGAAGAGATCTTTTATTATTATCGTACCAATAAAGAATTTTTTTTGCTATCATGCTTTAAACTAATATGTCTTTTAAAAATAATATTAAGCAGAGAAACAGAAGCTTTCAAGGATTAAGATCTTTTAAAGATACTTTACCAACAAACATAAAAAAAATAATTAAAAAGAAAGGGCACATATTCTCTGAAACGTTAAATAATTGGAAATACATAGTTGGTAGTGAAATTTTTCAAATATGTTATCCAAAATCGTTTAAAAATTCTAATAAGTTTGGTGTTAGTACTCTAAATGTGATGGTCAAAAGAGGCAATGAAGTAGACTTGGAGTATTCAAAAAAAAAAATAATGGATAAAATGAATAGTTTCTTCGGCTATACTGTTGTTGAAAAATTAAAATTTATAAGTTTTGATGATGCTCAAACTAAATTTAAAAAGATAGATAAAAATGAGAATGATGTGACAAATAGTAAATATACAGATAAGATTAATAATATTAAAAATGATAAAGTGAAAGAATCATTATTAGAATTAACTAAATTATTTAAACAAAGATGAAAAAAATATTTTCAATATTATTTATTATGTTTGTTGGCTTTACCACCAACCTAATCGCAGAAGACACTCAATCTATCAAAAGAATTTCTGTAGGTGAAAAGAATGCTAAAATCACAATAATTGCCTATGAGTCATTAACGTGTGGTCACTGTGCAGACTTTCACAAGAATGTTTATCCAGGTCTTAAAAAGGATTTTATTGAAAAAGGTTTGGTGAAAATTGAATTTAGACACTTTCCTCTAGATATTGCAGCATTTAATGCCTCTAAAATTGGACAATGTAGAAATGATGGCAATGCAGATATAATAAATATTTTATATTCAGGTCAAAAAAAATGGGCAAGAGGAAAAACACCTGAGGAAGCTAAGATATATTTAAAAAAATTTTTAGTAGATGAAAGTGTAAAAGTAGATTTTGAAAAATGCTTAAATGATAAAAAAATTGAGGACTTCGTGTTAAATGATCGAATCGAAGGAGTAAAAAAATTTAAAGTTAATGCTACTCCTACGATTATAATTAATGATAAAAAGTTTGAAAAGACACTAAATTATAAAAATATAAAAAAATACCTGGAAAAACTGATATAAGTTAGTCCATGGAGTTTAAAAAAATCCAACTTAATGGATTTAAATCTTTTGCTGATAAAGCTAACTTTCTTATTGAAGATGGGTTAACTGGAATAGTTGGTCCTAATGGTTGTGGAAAATCTAACATTGTAGAATCTTTAAGATGGGCAATGGGAGAAACCTCAGCAAAAAGTATGCGGGGCTCTGGAATGGAAGATGTTATTTTTAATGGAACATCAAACAAAGCTTCAAAAAATATAGCAGAAGTTTCAATTAGTTTGGACAATACAAATCATGAAGGACCATTGCAGTATAAGGAAATTGACCAAATTGAAGTTAGAAGAAAAATTGAAAAAGATAAAGGCTCTAAATTTTATATAAACAACAAAGAAGTTCGAGCTAGAGATGCTCAAATGTTTTTTGCAGATTTATCTACCGGTGCCCACTCTCCTTCGATGATAAGTCAAGGACGTATTGGAGCTTTAGTAACTGCAAAACCTACAGATAGACGTGCAATTTTAGAAGAGGCAGCTAATATTTCAGGCTTACATGTTAGGAGGCATGAAGCTGAACTTAGATTGAATGCTGCAGAAACTAATCTAAAAAGAGCTGACGAATTAAGAAGACAGCAAGAGAAACAGTTAGCTAATCTTCAAAAGCAAGCTGAAGAAGCAACAAAGTATAAATTTATTTCAGAAGAAATTAAAAAAATTGAAGCAGGTTTATATTATTTGAGATTATTAGACATTGATAACGAAATTAGAATAGAGAATGAAATTAACAACGAGGCTGAAGGAGAGGTAAATAATTTTAATCAACAAATAACTGAATTTGAAAGTTCTATTAAACTTGAAACAGATAAGGTTTCTCCACTAAGAGAAAAAAATATTGAAAATCTCTCAAGAATCCAAAGACTAAACTTAGAATTGCAGAATTTGGATGAAGAAAATATTAGAACTCAAGACGAGATAGAAAATATAAAAAAATCTCTTAAAACTATCGATGAAGATATTGATAGAGAAAAAGGTATTGTAATTGATGCAAACTCAAATGAAAAAAGATTAAAAGAAGAAAAAAGTGAATTAATAGAAATAGACTCTAAATATTTTGAAACTGAAAAATTATCAAACGAAGATCTTGAAAAAGCAAAAAATGAACTTAATGAAGAGCAAAAAGCTGTTGATGGAATTATTGAAATATTTGCTAATGGCAACATAAATATCAGTATAGATCCGATTAAAGAAGTTATTAACACAATAGAAAAAATCAAAGAATTAATAAATAACAATGAAGCCAACCAGGCTCTCACGTTGCTAGACAGGACTAAAATGGAATTAAATAACTTCTTAAATAATTTAGCAAACGATGAAAGTAAAAATAAACTTAATGATATCAATGAAAAAAATAACAATATAAAATTACTACAAGAAAAATATACTGATAGCTTTAGTAAGAATCAGTCTATTAAAAAAGAATCTATAAAAAGGAATGAAAGAATTAAAGCAATTGAAACTGAAGTTAAAAGTTGGAAAAACTTACTTTCGAACTCTCAAAAAATGGTGGCTGAATTAACTGAAAGAAAAAACAAATTATCATTGCAGCTAAATGAACGCGATCAACAGCCTAAAGTTCAAGCAGAAAAAAAGGGCCAAACTACTGAAGGATTAAGAATTTCACAAAATGAAAAAATTGAAAATGAAAAGATAATTGAAGAGACTGATAAAAAAATTAATTCGTTAAGACTTGAATTAAATGATGTTCAAGAAAGATCCATTCAAATAAGAGAAAGAAAAGCAAGTTCAAGTGCAACTGTTGAAGGACTTAAAAAACGTAAAGATGACTTGCTGGAAAGAGTTAGTTCTGAACTTAACCTTGAAGAAAAGGATATTCTTGAACATTCTAATTTAAATGGTGTTGAAGAGCTACCAGATTCCATTACTCAAGAAGAGGCATTAGATGAAAAAAAAAGAGAAAGAGAGAAGCTTGGCTCTGTTAATTTAAGAGCAGATGAAGAAACAAGTAAATATGAGATTGAAATTAAAAAAATGGAACAAGATAGAGAAGACCTTGTATCTGCAATCATTAAATTAAAAGAAAGTATCAATGAGTTAAATCAAAAAGGAAGAGAAAGACTTTTAGAGGCGTTTGAAAAAGTTAATAGAAAATTTAATGAAGTTTACACAAAATTATTCAATGGGGGAAATGCAAAACTAGAACTAGTAGATTCTGATGACCCACTGGAAGCTGGCTTAGAAATGCTGGTAAGCCCTCCAGGTAAAAGACTCCAGTCCATAACTTTATTATCTGGTGGCGAACAAGCCTTAACTGCTTTATCACTTATTTTTGCTGTATTTCTTACTAATCCATCTCCAATCTGTGTACTAGATGAAGTTGACGCTCCACTAGATGATGCAAACGTAACAAGATTCTGTGGACTTCTAGAAGACTTAACAAAAATAACTAATACTAAATTTATTATTGTGACTCACCACGCTTTGACGATGTCTAAAATGAACAGACTTTACGGAGTAACTATGCCTGAAAAAGGTATTAGTCAGCTAGTAGCAGTTGATCTACAAAAAGCTGAGAGTATGGTTGCTTAATAAATAGATGCCTAAAGAATCGCTAAAAACTCGCCTTGAGATTGCAAAATCAAAAATTGCTAAGAGAAACCTCTATAAAGATAAAGAACCACCATCATCTATTGGGACTGCCCTTAAATTAAGTACAGAATTAGTATCTGCAGTAGCAGTTGGGACAATTATAGGGTTTATTTTAGACACGACCTTTGGTACTAAGCCCTGGTTAATATTAATATTTTTTTTTGTAGGTGTGATTGCTGGAATTATAAATGTATTCAGATCTGCAAAAAATATGCAAAAATAAACTAAAAAAATTATGGCTACAAACCCAATGCACCAATTCGAAGTTTATAGAATTGGACCAGAAATAAAATTAGGTGCGATAGATATTTCATTTACAAATGCAAGCTTGTTTATGGTTATTAGCTCTTTAGCAATAATATTAATTTTTAATCTTGGATCAAAAAAAAATTCATTATTACCTGGTAAAGTTCAACTTCTAGCAGAATTAAGCTATAGCTTTGTTTCAAAAATGATTAGTGATACAGCTGGATCTAAAGCAAAACCATATTTCGCATTTATCTTTTCTTTATTTATGTTTGTATTATTTTGTAATATGTTTGGAATGATTCCGTATGCATTTACAGTAACCAGTCATATCATTGTCACTTTTATTTTAGCTTCGTTCATTTTTGTTGGAGTAACAATAATTGGTTTTATGAAACATGGTTTAGGTTATTTAAAATTATTTGTACCAAGTGGAGTGCCAGCAATTCTTCTGCCTCTAATAGTTATTATAGAAATTATTTCTTATTTAAGTAGACCTGTAAGTCTTTCTGTTCGTTTATTTGCTAACATGATGGCTGGTCATACTATGATGAAAGTTTTCGGTGGCTTTGTAATAAGCCTCGGAATAATTGGTGGATGGCTTCCACTGAGTTTTTCGGTTGCACTAACTGGTTTGGAAATACTAGTTGCTTTTCTTCAAGCATATGTTTTTGCAATCTTAACCTGCATCTATTTAAACGATGCATTAAATTTACACCATTAACTAACACAAGGAGGATATAATGGAATTAGAAGCAGCAAAAATGATCGGAGCAGGACTAGCAGCAATAGCTCTAGCCGGTGCCGGCGTTGGAATTGGAATTATTTTTGGTAATTACCTTTCTGGTGCAATGAGAAACCCATCTGCAGCACAAAAACAATTTCCTAATCTTTTATTAGGATTTGCTTTAGCAGAGGCTACTGGTCTATTTGGATTAGTTGTTGCGTTAATTATTTTATTTGCATTTTAAATATAATGATTAAAAAAATATTTTTTCAGTCGATATTTTTAAGCTTCCTATTTTTAATGGAAGCTTTTGCAGCTGAAAGTGGAGGTATGCCTCAATTAAATCCTGAGTTTTGGATTTCTCAGATTTTTTGGTTAACCATAACTTTTGGAATTTTATATGTTGTTCTTTCTAAACTTATACTTCCAAAAATTAGTGCAAACCTTGAAACTAGAAAATCACAAATCGTAGATAATATTGAGGCAGCAGAAAAACAAAGAGAACAGAGTGAGCGAAATATAGCAGAGTATGAAAAAATAGTTCAAAATAGTAAAGTTGAGGCTAAAAACTATTTTAGACAAGCTAGGGAAAAACTACTGAAAGATATTAATTTAAAAAAAGATGCTTTAGATAAAGAATTAAATTTAGAAATTCAAAAAACTGAATCTGAAATACAAGAGCTTAAGAATAAGGCTCCTGAAAAGATTAATAAGATAGCTGCAGAAACATCTGCAGATTTACTACATCAGTTGATAGGTGAAGAAGTTAATAATAGCAGTATCTCAGCAATTGTTGATGACCTATCAAGAAAGAAGATGGATAAATATTATGGCAATTGATGCAACTTTTTGGGTAGCAATATCTTTTATAATTTTTATTGGAGGATTGATTTATTTAAAAATACCTCAAAAAATTAATGAAGTTTTAAATAAGCTTATTTTAGATATTAAAAATGAAATTGATGAGAGTGAAAAATTAAGATTAGAAGCAAAAATTTTATTAGATAATGCACAAATTAAACTAGATACAGCCCAAGCAGATAGCAGTGAAATTCTAGAACAGGCAAAAAAGGATTGTGATCACTTAGTTATAGAAATGAATGATAAATTTCACAAATCCTCTGAAATTAAAAAGAACTTAATAGAAAATAAGATTACACAAATGAAAGATGCGTCACTTAAAGAGATAAAAGATGTGTCAATAAGGATCGCTGTTGAGTCTGTTAAAAAAATTATTAACACATCTGTTGATAAGTCAAAACTTGACAATTTGTTTAATAAAAATCTTGAAGAAACAAAAATTGCACTAAAAAAAATAAACTCATAATTCTCTTACAATTTTTTAAAAAAACTATAAATTAAACAAATGAAATCTATAGTCATTGGTTCTGGTTTTGGTGGGATAGCTGCAGCTCTTAGATTAAAAGCTAAAAATCATAGTGTTACATTAATTGAAAAACATCCAGATCTTGGAGGTAGAGCTAGAGTATTCAAAAAGAATGGTTTCACATTTGATGCTGGACCTACTGTAATTACAGCACCTTATTTAATTGATGAACTATTTGAGCTTTTTAATAAAAAAGCAGAAGATTATATAAAACTTACACCTCTTAATATTTGGTACCAATTCATTTTTGAAGATGGAAATAAGTTTGACTATTCTGGCAATGAAGAGAAAATGAAAAAACAAATTAAAGAGATTAATGCAGACGATGTTAAAGGATATGAGGAGCTAGTAAAATTTACTAAAAAAATATTTGATAAAGGGTTTACAGAACTTGCAGATGTACCTTTTGACAAACCTTTAGTGATGATGAAACAACTTCCTGCTCTCTTAAAGCTAAAGAGTTATAAATCAGTCTATTCATTGGTTTCTAGTTATATCAAAAATGAAAAATTAAGACGAATGTTGAGTATGCATCCACTCTTGGTTGGTGGAAACCCCTTCACAACAACGTCTATCTACGGGTTGATACTATATCTAGAAAAAAAATGGGGCATACATTATTCAATGGGTGGAACTGGAAATATAATTAAAGGTCTAGAAAAACTAATGATAGAAGAGGGAATTGAAATTATTAAAAATCAAGAAGTCAAAAAAATTATTTCAAAAAAAAATAAAATTGAAGGAGTGGAACTAAATAATCAAAAAGAGATAAATGCTAATAATGTTATATGCAATGCAGACCCACCTGCTGTATACGAAAAGCTTCTTAATCAAACTAGGACTAATTCTTTATTTGAGTGGAAACAAAAAAGAATGGAATACTCGATGGGACTTTTTGTTTACTACTTTGGTACAAAAAAAAAATATCCAAATGTAGAACATCATACAATTAAGTTTGGTGATAAATATAAAGAGCACCTGAATGATATATTTGATAAAAAAAAATTAAATAATGACATAAGTTATTACCTACATAGGCCTTCTGCTACTGATAAAACTATGGCACCAGAGGGAAATGATTGTTTCTACGTACTAGTTCCAGTTCCAAATAATCAGTCTAAGATAGATTGGAAAATTGAAGGTGATAAAATGAAAGATCTAGTAATAGATAAAATGGAGAAAGCGTTATTGCCTAATCTAAGAGAAAATATTGTTGAAGACTTTTATTTAACTCCTGATTATTTTGAGAAGGAATTGAATACCAAATTTGGATCTGGGTTTTCAATACAACCAAAATTTACACAGTCTGCTTATTTTAGATTTCATAACAAATCTGAGGTTTGTGATGGATTATATTTTGTTGGTGCTGGAACACACCCTGGTGCAGGTGTACCTGGTGTGCTATCCTCAGCAAAAGTTTTAGATAAGATTATATAATGTCTAATAAAAACTACCTGTCTATTTATGCAAAGTCCTTTAATTGGGCTGGTTTCTTTTTACCAAAAATAACTTACCAAAAGTGTTCTGCTCTGTATGATTTTTGTAGAACTGTAGATAATATTGCAGATGATGATGGCGAATTAGATATTAAAAAAAAAAATTTATTAGTTTTTAAAAATAATTTTATTAATAAGAACTATAATAATACAATAATTAAAAATATGTGGAATCTTATGGATCATCATTTGATCTCAATAAAAATTGTTGAAGACTTATTTGATGGTGTTCAGTCAGATTTAAATAAAAAAGTTCAATTTAATAATAAAAAAGATTTGTTAATTTATTCTTACAGAGTTGCTGGAACAGTAGGCTTAATGATGGCAAAAATTTTAAATGTTAAAGATCAAAATTCAATGAAAGCAGCCATAGATTTGGGTATCGCAATGCAACTAACAAATATATCTAGAGATGTTGTGGAGGACTCAAATATTAATAGATTTTATATTAAGAGTGATTTTGAGACAATAAGTAACACTTTAGCGTTGGCTGATTTATTCTATAAAAGTTCTTTTATAGCAATAAAGAAAATACCTTTTAAATTTAGATTTGCAATCCTTGTTGCAAGAAGAGTTTATAAAAAAATAGGTGATAAAATTTTAAGAACTAAAAATATAGAAAATTACAATAAGGCAGGTAAGATTTATATAAATAACTTTACAAAAATTTATCAAACAATACTTTCTATATTTGACCTAATAGCACTCTTGTTAACAAAACAAAAAAGTGGGTATATGAATAATGAGCACTTTTTGATTAGTGAAGAAATAAATTTAAATGAAAGAATTTGACTATATAATTATTGGTGGTGGTTGTGCTGGGCTATCTTTGGCATACGAATTAGAAACTCATAATAAGCTCAAAGATAAAACGCTAGCAATTATTGAGCCTAGATTAGAATACAAGAGAGATAAAACCTGGTCTTTCTGGAAAACAACTAATCATAATTTTGAAGATTGTGTAAAAAAAAGTTGGGATAATTTTTCTATAAATATAACGAACAAAACTAAATTTTTAAAATGTAATAAACTACCTTATCAATCAATTGATAGTGGATTATTCTATAAAAAAATAAACTCTATACTAAAGCAAAATCATAATATCAAATTTTATAAAAATATTAATGAGGTAAACTTAAATAACTCCTTAATTTTTAATAGTGTTCCATCAACAGATTCTAACGAAAATAAAGTTTGGCAACACTTTAAGGGTATTGAGATCGAAACAACTAGAGATGTGTTTGATGAAAAGATCATGAATTTAATGGACTTTGATTGCCCACAACATGACAGCGTTCATTTCTTTTACACATTGCCTTATAGCAAAAATAAGGCTTTAGTTGAAACTACCTGGCTATCTAAAATGAATAATGATCTAGAAATGGATTATGATGAACAATTAAAAGATTACATTGAAAATCATTTAAATATTAAAAATTACAAAATTAATTATAAAGAAAATGGTGCTGTACCACTATTTTATTCATCAAATATTAATGAAAAAAATAAAATAAATATAGGTACTGCAGGACATATGACTAGATTAAGTACTGGGTATACTTTTTTGAATATCCAGGACCACAGCAGATATTTAAGGGAAAATATCGATAATATTGATAAAATTAGAAGATATGAAATTAAAAAAAAATACCAATTTCTAGATAAAATATTTTTAAGAGTTTTAAGCAATCATGCTAAACAAATGCCAAATATATTTTTCAAAATGTTTGATAACTCTCCTGAAACTGTAATTAAATTTCTATCTAATAAGAGTAATATTTTTCAAGATTTATTAATAATTCTTAAAATGCCTAAATGGTTATTTATTAAAGCCCTTTTGAAATAAAATGCATAACCGGATAAATAAAATTAATTTCTATCATTCAATTATTTTTTTTATTTTTTCATGTTTTGTTGCCTTGATTGTTAATCGATTCGAAAATTTAATCATCTCTCCAGTTGTGTGTTTATTTTTTATTCTTTCAATTGGAATTTCACATGGTGCACTAGATAATCATAAAGGTAAAAAACTTGGCCAGTTATATAACATAAAAAAATCTTATTTTTTTTATTTAATATATTCTCTTATTGGGATTGGTATCATTATATTTTGGTTATTTTTTCCAACTGTGTCTCTTATTTTATTTTTAGTTGTTGCCTCATATCATTTTGGCAAAGAAGATACGGAATTTTTGATAAGTAATAAAAATGTATCTAATCTAATTCTTTATTTCTTAAAAGGTTCTCTAATAATTATTGCACCATTAATGTTTCACTTTGTTGAAACAATTAATATTTTTAAATTACTTTTAATAGAAAATGAAAAGTTTTATTTATTCTTAAACTTTATTGAAGATAACAGTATATTACTTTTTGCTTTATCTATTTCTTTACTTTCTAATATTTATTACTTTTTGAAAGATTTTAAAATTATGAATATTTTGATATTTTTGGATTTTTTTTCTATTATTGTTCTGAATTATTTTTTAACTCCACTAATTGCTTTTACTGTATACTTTTGCTTCCTACATTCATTCCGACATTCAATTTCTTTGATAACAGGGCTTAATGAAAAAAGTTTGAAAATTGGTGCTATAACATTTATTAAAAAAGCTATGCCCCTTACAGTTTTAACTGCAGTTTTATATGTCATAAGTTTATATTTCCTCTCTAATTTCTATCAATTAAATGATGCAATATTAAAAGTTATATTTATTGGTTTGGCGTCTTTAACCTTTCCACATATATTGCTTGAGTATCTATTAGAAAAAAATGAAAAATAAAGAAATTAAAGTATTGTTATCTGCTCCAAGAGGTTTTTGTGCTGGGGTAGAAAGAGCAATAGAAATAGTTAAAAAAAGTATTAAAAAATATGGTGCACCAGTTTATGTGCGACATGAAATAGTACACAATAAACATGTAGTGGATGCTCTTAAGGCAATAGGTGCAATTTTTGTTGAAGAGTTAGAA